>JAQCDI010000176.1 GCA_027620595.1 Bacteroidota bacterium
GCGGTGTGAACCGGGGACGGGCTGCCCCCGGGCCTTTCGGCCCCGATGCTGCTTGACCTTGCACCCCATGGGGTTTGCCTGGCCGGCCACGTCGCCGCAGCCGCCGGTGGGCTCTTACCCCACCGTTTCACCCATCACCTGTGCCCCGAGAGGCCATCGGCTGGTCTGTTCTCTGTTGCACATGCCGTCGTTCCGCCGAGACGGAACGCCTTCCCGTTAGGAAGCATGGTGCCCTGTGGTGTTCGGACTTTCCTCATCGTGGCAGGCCACGACGCGATGATCCGGTCAGCTTCCCTTCAATGAAAAACGGCCCCGTGGGTTTCACCACGGGGCCGTTCAAAATCGTGTCCGTTCGGACGATCGGCAGCGAGAGCTTGCCTACTTGTCGGAAGCCTGTGTCTCGTGGAACAGGTCTCCGTCGACGATGATGCGCCCGGTGTGCTCGCAAGCCACGATGCGGTTGCGCTGGCGGATTTCCAGCTGACGCTGGGGCGGCACGGAGAAACCGGCTGCGGCGCCACGCTCGAGAGGCACTACGGCGCGACCATCCCGAACGCGGGAGCGGAGGCGGTTGTAGGCACGAACATAGCGCTCATCCACTTCCTTTTCGGCCTTGTTGCGAAGCTTTTCGAGTTCGGCCTGCTCGCTCTTCGTGTCCTTCATGACTTCGGCCAACTCGCCTTTCTTCTGCTCGAGATCGGCTTCGAGACCCTTGAGGCGCTCCTCGGCTTCTTCCACTGCGGCTTCGAGGGCCGGCTTCATCATCTCGATTTCCTCGCCCTTGGCCGTGCAGTCCACGATACGCTGCTTCTGGGCTTCAATCTCTTTCGTAAGCGCGTCGTATTCGCGGTTGTTGCGCACCTGAAGCTGCTGTTCTTCATACTTCTTGATCAGGCCTTCGGCATCCTTGATGTCGGTTTCGGCCTGCTTGCGGGCAACTGCGCTGTCTTTGATCTCCTGCTTCAGCTTTTCGAGGCGAGTGGTGAGACCTGCTCTCTCGTCCTCCATATCGCTGATTTCTTCGGGCAGATCGCCACGGAGCTTGGTGATCTGGTCGATCTTGCTGTCAATGGTCTGCAGTCGGATCAGGGCAACCAGCTGATCAGAGATCGAGTGCTCGACGGACGTGATAGGCATGCCTGGTGGGGTGCGGTTCTTCAAAACGGTACAGACGCCAAATAACTGATCCTTTTGGATAAAGTTCACCCGGCATCCTGCGAAAAATTGATGGACCCCGCGCCAGGACAATGCGATGGAAAGGCTCCCTGTGCGGGCAGGATACGTGGTTCGCCCCCCCGGTTGGGCACAGGATACTCGATTCGCTACCCGGAGGAAGATGGGGTCAGCGGTTCGCCACCCAAGTGCGCACCGGTGAGGTGCGGTGTACGGTGGTCACGAAACGGACGGCCGGCAGCAGGCCTGAAAGCCGATCGGCCAACAGGTCCTCGGTGCACCGCTCTGTTTCGAAGTGACCGGCGTTGATCAGCGCCATGCGCGGATGTCCATCGTTTCCGAGGGTCTCGAAGTAGCGGTGGTAGGTGATATCCGACGTGACGTACACATCGGCGCCCGCGCCAGCGGCATGACGGATGAAATCCGACCCGCTGCCACCACAGACGGCCACGGTCTGGATCTTGGCGCCAGGATCCCCCACGTATCGGAGCGCGGGGTTGTCCAGTGCGCGCGCCGTCCGGTCGAGGAAGTCCGCCAGCGTGGTGGGCTCGGGCAGGGTTCCGATGGCGCCCAGACCCGCCTCGCGAAAGGACTGCTCCACCTTGAGGACGTCGTAGGCCACCTCTTCATACGGATGGGCCCCTTTCATGGCATGTACCACCTGGGAAAGGTGCCAGCGGGGTACTTCCATCTCGATGCGCACTTCGGACACGGTTTCGCGTGGGCCTGCGGTTCGCCCGATGAACGGATTCGTGCCTTCGCCCGGGCGGAAGGTACCGGCGCCGGCCGCGGTGAAGGAGCACTCAGCATAGCCGCCGATGTGTCCTCCACCGGCAGCAAACATGGCATCCCTTACGGCATCCGCGGCGTCCACGGGGCAGAAGACGCAGACTTTGACGACGGCATCGTCCAATGTGGTGAGGAACGCAGGTTGGCGCACGCCGAGGCGGCGGGCCAGTTCGAACGACACCCCGTCCCTGGCCACATCCAGGTTGGTGTGGGCGGCGTAGAGGGCAATGCCTGCTTCGGCCATCCGCAGTGCCATGGCGGACTCGAACGTGGCGTCCGTCAGTCGCTTGATGGGCTTGAACAGCAATGGGTGATGCGTGAGGATGCAGTCCACTTTCCGGTCAATGGCCTCCTCCACCACGGCCGGGGTCAGGTCGAGCGCAATGAGGACCGAGGTCATCGAACGATCCATACGTCCGACAAGCAGGCCGACGGTATCCCAGGACTGCGCAGTGGCGGCGGGCGCCCAGCGCTCAATGGCTTCGTGCAGGTCCTTGATCGTCCGGCTCATACGCGCTTCGATGCGGCAACGCCTTCGGCCTCGTCCACGCGCATGAGCAGCGCTCCCCCGATGAGGAACAGGAGGACCACCACGACGATGCCGGCACGCATACTGTCGAAGAGGATGGTCATCTTGCCCAGCAGGAAGGGGCCGAGGAAAGCAGTGAACTTGCCTGAGAAGGCAAAGAATCCAAAGAACTCGTTCTCTTTCATCTCCGGAGTGAACCGGGCCAGGAGCGAACGGGACGCCGACTGGTTGGGTCCGGCCAACAGTCCCACGCCGATGCCTGCCACCCAGAACCAGGCTACGGACCGGGTGAATACGGCCAGCAGTGTGGCCGCGACCAGACCGACGATGGAGATGAGGATGGTCTTTTTGCCGCCCAGCCGATCGTCAAGATGGCCCATGGCCCACGCACCGAATCCGGCAGCCAGGTTAAGGGCAATTCCGAAGACGATGACCTCATCGAGGGTAAAATCGAACACGACGGTGGCGTAGAGGCCCCCGAACCCGAAGATGGTGATCAGGCCGTCATTGTAGATGAGCCGCGCCAACAGCAGACGGAATACCTGGCGGTAGGTCTTGATCTCCTTGAAGACACGGGCCAGGTCTGCGCGGGCCTCCCGGATGAGTTGACGGGCCGGGGGCGGGTTGGCCACTTTCTCGTCCTTGACGAGGAGGAACATCGGAATGCTGAAGAGGGCGAACCACGTGGCCACGAGCAGGTTGGTGGCCCGGAACTGGGCATCCGTGGACGCATCCAGCCCGAAGAGCGGCGGGTCAGGTTGCACGAAGAGGAAGAGTCCGGCCACAAGGCAAAGCAGGCCACCGGTGTACCCCAGCGCCCAGCCGAAGCCGGAGACGCGACCCACCCGGTCCGGCGGAGCGATGTCGGGCAGGAAGGCGTTGTAGAACACGTTGGCCATTTCGAAGGCCACGTTGGCCACGACGAAGATGCCGAGAGCCATCCAGACATCGCCTTTCTGGGGAAAGAAGAGGGCAAAGGTGGCCAGGATGCAGACGATGGTGGCAATCCCCAGGTACCGTTTCCGGTATCCGCCGCGGTCGGCCATGGCGCCCATGAACGGAGAGAGGAAGGCGACGACGAGCGCCGAAAGCGTTATTCCGGTGGACCAGAGGTCCGTCCCCGTATTCTCGTCGGGCGCAATGCCCTTGGCGAAGAAGGCAGCGTAGACGAACGTGACCACCAGCGTGGTGAAGGCAGAGTTCGCGAAATCGTACGTGGCCCAGGCCCAGATGGGCGAGCGGGCCGTTGGGGAGTCCTTCTTCACTGCGTTCGGGTTGGGTGGGCCGTCAATGTAGATCCGATGAAGGGCGCGTGCAAACTCGGCTTCAGGCTGTCAGGTCCGCAATGGCCGCGGTGAACCGCTCGATTTCCTCCTCACTGTTGTAGGCATGTATCGAGGCGCGGATCATGACCGGAAGACCCCGGTCCTCGGCGTCGATTCGGGCCCATTGGGGAACGGACAGATTGACGTTCATGCCCCGCTGGTCGAGGCCGAGCTTGATGCGTCGGGCGTCCGTGGTGGCGTGCGAGAACGTCACGATGCCGCCTTTTCGGAGACCCAGATCGTGGACCGTTATGCCTGGAAGGTGGCCCAGGTTCTCACGGAGATTTGCCGCATTGCGGGCGTTCGAATACGAGGTCGGGCCCCAGTTCCTGCAGGTACCGGATGGCGCTTCCGAGCGCGAGCTTTCCGGCCACGTAGCCTTCCCAGTTCTCGAACCGGGCCGCGCCATCGGCCAGCCGGTAGGGGTTCCGGCCGGGGATCTGGGCGGCATGCAGATCCAGGAACGGGGGTTCGATGAGGTCGAGGGCTGCGGTTCGCACGTAAAGAAATCCCGTGCCGCGCGGGCCGCGGAGGTACTTCCTGCCGGTGGCCGAAAGGAAGTCGCAGCCGATCCTGTCCACGTTGACCTCAACCTGACCCACCGACTGGCAGGCATCGAGCAGGTAGGGCACGTTGTGTCGTTTTGCGATGAGACCGACTTCCTCTGCGGGATTGATCAGCCCGCCGTTCGTGGGTACATGCGTCAGGCAGACCAGGCGCGTGCGGCTCGATATGGCTGCCTCGAGAGCGTCCACGTCCACTTGCCCGTGTTCGTCGTTGCCAATGACGTCAATTTCGATGCCGAGGCGCTGCTGCTGCTGCAGCATGGCCAGATAGTCACTGGCGTAGACGGAGTTGGCCGTGATGACGCGGTCTCCCGGCTGGAAGGACATGCCGTAGAACACCTGGTCCCAGGCCCGGGTGGCGTTTTCTTCCAGCGCGATTTCTTCCGGTCGGGCTCCGATCAGATCTGCGATGGCCTGGTAGGTGTCCTTGTAGTCGGCGTCGGCCGCGTGGTGGGCTTCATAGCCCCCCATGAGGGATTCGCGGACCAAATGGCCGTGAAGCGTATCCAGAACCGGTTGGGGCATCAGGCCCGCGCCGGCATTGTTGAAGTGCAGGACGTGCTCGCAGCCAGGGGTGTCGGCGCGCAGCTGCGCAAGGTCGAGAGGCATGGGTCGGGAACCGCTTCGGGGGCCATGGTTTTCTACCGGCCAAGATAGCCCTCGTAGCTCAGTGGATAGAGCATTGGTTTCCTAAACCATGTGTCGCAGGTTCGATTCCTGCCGAGGGCACAAAATGGATGATCAAGTCTGATCACAACGCATCATATATAGTCCATATGCTCTTCAAAGGGCGATTATTGTATTTTATGATTATCTTTGATCCGGATATTGGTGATACAAAATGTCACCTATTATGTCACCTAGCGTGTCACCTGGAATCAAGGAGCCGTGGCCACCTTCTCGCACATCCTTAAGTCGTGGGGTTCCGCCGGAGCCAGAGAGCATCCTATCCTGCTCCGCATCCAGCACCAAGGCAAAAGGCGCTACCTCTCAAGTGGTATATCGATCGCTAAGAAGCATTGGAACGAGCGTCGATCAGAGGTTCGCAAGGACCACCCTCAGCACGAACTCCTTAATCGTCGTTTGGCTCTGCAGCTCTCTGAGGCGAATACGGCGTACAATGAGCTAGAGCTCGCAAGCGAAGATGTCAGCGCCGACCTCATTCAGTTGGCACTACGACCTAAAGGCGTAGAGGACTTCTGGGAGTTTACCGAAAAGTGGCTGGACATGATCGCTGCTCGGCCGGGCGCTTTTCACTACCCAAAGCAGGCCCAATCCGTCTTGCGCAAGTTTGAGCGCTTCGTTGGGCGCCCGCTCAAATGGGATCGGCTGAGTCCGCATTTGCTTGCCCGGTTTGACGAGTATATGCGGTCTACGCTTTCAAATGGCCCCTCAACTAGGAACTCTGACCTTGCTTCGGTTTTCCGGACAGATGATTAAGCCTACCGGGTTGTTGATTGCTGGTTAATGTACTG
>JAQCDI010000177.1 GCA_027620595.1 Bacteroidota bacterium
GAGGTACTGGTCGGTCTCGGCGTCCGAGAAGCCGGTTATCGCTGCCGCGTCCTGGATATCGGAGGCTCGCCCGACAAAATTCCACAGGAAGTAGCGGATGTACATGTGGCCCACCTGATAGCTCCAGAAGAACTCGCTGTCCGAGTTGTACTGGCCGTAGGCCCGCATGTGGTTCGGGTCCTGCGAATAACGACGGGGGAACCAGGTCTCACGCCGGGTATCGAGGCTGCCGAGCTGGTTCGAATAGGTATTTCCCTTCAGGAGCGGCGTTTCCCCGTACTGTTCGCGCTTGAGGTAGGAAACGATGGCTTCCACCGTTTCTGGATCGTTCTCATCGATGGGGGGATTCGAAGCCGAACGGATGAAGATCAGGGCGTATGTCGAATAACCGATCAAAACCACCGTGATGCACAGCATGACGATGTTCATGGCCTGCATACCGCGGGAATGGGTCCACCAGACGCCAAACCCGATCAGGCCGAAGAAAGCGAGCAGGAACAGGACCGGCGCCGAAGAATCTCCGATGACACCCGGTAGCCACTGCACGATGCCCGGATAGACGATCAGGAAGGCCACCGAAGAGACCAGGCCAGAGGCGACGATGCCCATCCAGCGCTTTTTGGCGTCCCACTCCGGGTTCTCGAACTCGATGTAGAAGACGATCAGGGCAATGAAGAAGATGGCCAGCAGGTTGAGCAGGTGCACGCCGATGGCCAGTCCGAACAGATAGGCAATCAGGACCAGATAGCGGTTCGTGGCCAGTCCGAACCGGTGCTGCCCGCCCGTCAGCCGCTCCTCCTCCTTGGCCGCTTCTTCCCGCCATTTGAGGATCAGCCATACGACGAGGGCCGTGAAGAGCATCGACAGGGCATACACCTCGGCTTCAACGGCGTTGAACCAGAAGGAGTCCGTGACGGCGAATGTGCAGGCCCCGACGACGCCACCGGCCAGGGCAATGATGCGGTCCAATGCGGTCCATCCCGACGGGTCGCCCTGCCATTCCCGGATGAGCCGGACAATGACCAGGTGCAGAAGCAGGACGGTGAGGGCACTCGAAAGCACCGAGACCAGGTTCACCGAGAGGGCCACATACTCAGTGGGGATGAACATCGAGAAGAGGCGCCCCACCAGCATGTAGAACGGCGCTCCCGGCGGGTGCGATACCTGCAAACGATTGGCAATGGCAATGAACTCGCCCGAGTCCCAGAAGGACGTGGCCGGAGCCACGGTGAGCAGGTACAGGACCAGCGAATACAGGAAGACCAGGCCCGCTACGAGCTTCTCGGTACGTTTGGAATCCATCAGCGTCAGAGTGGCCCCGCACAGGGGAATGGCGTCAAAAACCGGATACGGGCGCTACAACGCGGCCCCATCCGGAATGGTTCACCCGAAGAGGTCGCTTTTTGGGGCGGCATTGAGCCGCTCGGACACCTTGGCCGACGCCAGCAACACAACACATTCTCCCCGCACCCGATCCAGGGAATCCACCCACGCCGAGAGCTGCGCCAAGGTGCCCCGCCGGAACTCCTCGAAGTGCTTGCTGATCTCCCGCGCCACGACGGCCTGTCGCTCTGGGCCCGTGTGCTCGGCCAACTGCGAAAGCAACTTGCCGATTCGGTGCGGGGATTCGTAGAAGACTACGGTACGGTCCTCGTCCACGATGGCCTGGATGCGCGTCTGGCGACCCTTCTTCTGGGGCAGGAAGCCCTCGAACACGAAGCGGTCCGTTGGCAAGCCGCTCGCGGCAAGCGCCGGAATCAGGGCCGTCGGGCCGGGCAACGATGTGACCTCGAGATGTGCATCCAGTGCAGCACGGACCAGCAGGTATCCCGGGTCGGAAATTCCGGGCGAACCGGCATCCGAAATCAGGGCCACGTCCTTACCGCGGATCATCTCCTGGACCAAGCGGCTGCTTTTTCCGTGCTCGTTGTGGGCATGGAAACTGGTCCGCGGGGTTTCGATGCCGAAATGATTGAGCAGGACGCCCGAGGTCCGGGTGTCCTCACAGGCAATCATGGCCACCGATTTCAGGGTATCGATGGCGCGCTGTGTCATGTCCGACAGGTTGCCGATGGGCGTGGGGACCAGGATCAACCGCCCCGGGCGTTCTACGATCATGATGGGAGGGATGCCTCAGGTGTGGAAGTGCGGTTGGCCCTCGACCAGGGCCAGGCTGGCAGGGGAATGGATCCCAGATCCCGCCATACGACGAAGGTAAGCCAGATGGCCACCAGGCCGGTGACGATGTCCGCCAGCCACATGCCCAACCAGGGGGCAAGCAGGTTGCGATCGGCCAGCTTTTCGCCATTGGCCAGGGATACCCAGTGGAACATGAAGATGGCCACGGCCATCGTAGCCGCCACGCCCAGGCCTCCCTTGCGGATGAACAGACCGATCGGAGCACCGATCATCATGAAAATGAGGCACGCCAGGGCGATGGAGTACTTCTTGTGGATCTCCACGCGGTAGCGGTTGGCCTGGTCAGAAGCCCAGGAGATGTCCCGTTGCAGCCCTTGCACCCGCACACGGGCAGCCCGGAGCGAACGCAGGGCCAGGTCCCGCTTGGCGAGCACGCCGGGGGTCAGCACGCCGGGAGCAACAACGTCGGGTTGAACCCCTGCGTCGAGCTGCACGGCCAGCATGGCATCATCCCGGATGGGGAAGCCGGTTTCCTGGTGGGTGATACGGCCCGTGCCGAGGTCGGTCAGGAGGCTCAGAAGCTGTGCCTGTGCGCCCAGGACATTCATTTCGAGGGAATCCACCAGGGCAATCATCTCCCTGGACTTCATGGTCCGGTCCGTCCTTCGACCTTCGGTAGGATCCGAGCGCGTGAAATTCAGGTCGTCCAGCGAAATGCGCATCAAATGCCGGGTGAAGGAGAGGCGCTCGTAGCGTTCGGCATTGCCGCTGCCCGGCGGGCGCTTGCGGTGCACCTCCCCATCGAAGAGTACAAGGTGGAGCGTGACGCCATCGGTAAGCGGTTCGAGGTACCCTTTGGTGGCATGGATATCCGTCCGGAATCGAGCCCCCTCGGAATAATCATAGATCGTGATTTCCTCGAGTTCGTTGGGACGGTCGACCGGGATGTTGCCCACGAGGATCCGGTAGTCCTCGATGCCGTCGTAGAAGATGCCCGCCTGCAGGTCGAACCCCGGTTTGGCGGTCCGGATGTCTTGCCAGAGATTGCGGGCCCGGAAGTTGGACTCGGGGTGGATACTCGTGTTGAACACCCACATGGCAGCCGTGAGCAGGAGGCCGACCACGTAGACCGGCCAAACAAGCTGTGGAAACGAAACTCCCGAACTCTTGATGACGAGGTAGGCGTTCGATTCGGCCAGTCGGCCGAAGGCCAAGATGGTGGCAATCAGGGCCGCCATGGGTACGGCCAGCACCAACATGTAGGCGAGGTTGTATGCGATCAGCTCGGCTATGACCGCGCCGGGGAGTCCTTTTCCAACCAGCTGGGACAGGTACTTTATCAGGAACTGCATGACCAGCAGGAATAGAAGCACCAGCAGCCAGGCCACGAAGGGTCCCGGCAGCATCCGGAGGATCATGCGGTGAAACTGTTTCATGGGTGCTGCGTGGCAGAGGCGCGACTTCGATTTTCCAAACGGGACCCGAACGCATCGACAGGTGTGCAGGTCCCCGGCTTCCCGGAATGACCATGATAATCAAAACCTTTACGTTCAACCCGTTTTCGACCAATTGCTATGTGGTCCAGAGCGGGGAGGACATCGTGGTCGTGGATCCCTCGAACCAGTCCGAACATGAGCACCTTCAGCTCATCGCGGCCATCGAGGCCCTGCCCGGCACCCTGAAGCGCATCCTGCTGACCCACGCGCACATCGACCACATTTTCGGGTGTGCGCGTCTTGCTTCCCACTTCGAAGTGGGGATCGAAGTGCATGCCGATGAGGTACTCCTCCTGGAGCGCGCCGAGACACAGGCCGCCATGTTCGGGGTGGAGCTCGAGCGGCCTCCCGCACCGGCCTCCCTCATCGAAGCCGGTTCGCCCATCCATTTCGGGGACCGCACCTGGGAAGTGCTGCACACACCCGGTCACTCCCCGGGTTCGGTGACGTTCGTGGACCGCGAAGAGGGGGTGGCCTTTGCAGGTGATGTGCTCTTTGCCGGATCCATCGGCAGGACGGACCTGTGGCAGGGCTCCCTGCCCTTGTTGATGCAGTCCATTTTTGGACAGTTGGTGCCCCTGGGGGATGTCATGCGCATCCTCCCCGGGCACGGCCCGGCAACAACGATCGGCAGGGAGGTACGGGCGAACCCGTTCCTTGTCGGTCACGCTCCCCTTTAAAGCGGCGTGTGGGGGGACGTGGCGGGAGCCGAACGCTCCAGCAGCAGCATGATGGAGTGGTAGACGATCTCGCCCATCGAGTCACAGGACTCGAAGCGCTTGTCGTGGTAATGGTGGGCCAACTGACCTCCGAGTCGCCGGATGTTCTCGTCGGTTGAGATGATGTCCTCGCGCATGACCTCCATCAGGGCATTGAAGCGACCGTGGGAAACGCGGACTCGGTTGGCAATCAGGCTGCGCTCCTCTTTCTGATACTGCAGTACGTTCTCGGGTGCCAGGTTCTCCATCGTCAGCCGAAGGAACGGTTCATTCTGGTGGAAGAACTGGGGGAGGTAGACCTCCTTGCGCCAATGGTGGCTCTGTTGGTCAAAATCGATGGAGTGGATGCGGAAGTGCCACTTCTCGAAGTCCCGGGTCAGTTCGACGACGAAATTGCCCGAGTGCATGTCTCCGAGGAGGGACACGAAACATCGCTCATTGAATTTGACGAACTCCTTGGCCAGGCGGACCTTGTCGAAGTCGGTGATGGGGAGGCTCTCCCGAAGGAAAGCATCCGCCGGAATACCGATGATGTGCTCCTCGACGATGGTCCGGCGGTGGATGAAATAGTTGACGCGGTTCGGGGAGAGGATGTGTTCCAGTTCCAGCCCGTAGATGCGGTTGGCGTCGATCTTCTTGACGTAGAAATAGTCGAAGTTCTCGTTGATCCGGTTGACCACCCGCACGCGGAAGGGGAGGGTGTTGCCGTGATTGCACTGGTCCACCCGGTCGATGATGAGGTACTTCGTGATGGACGTGTCCCCGTCAGCCTTGAGAATGGCGTAGGCGTTGAGCAGCTTCTGGTGGATTTCCTCGCGCTCGGTCTGGGGATAGAGTACGGTGGACCAGAGCGTATCGGTGCCCTTCTCGTCATACACCGGCACGACGGCCGTGAACCGGAGCAGGTCGTCGTAGCGGATGGAATCGGCCCAGATACGGCCGTATCGGGAGAGGTAGCTGCGCAGGAAGTCGCTCACGGGATAGAGCTTCTTCTTGCGGCTGATAAGGTGATGATCACCCATGGTTCAGGTTTCCCATGGTTTGGGGCGGCTCGTAGCGGAGCCGCGCCCATCGGGCCGCCTACACAGCCAGGGCGACGCGCTCCATGACCTGCTTATAATACGATTCGTATTTCGGCACGATGATATCCGTTTCGAACTCGTCCACCGCCCGGCGACGGGATGCCTCGGCCATGCGGGTGTGGAGGGTATCGTCCGTGAGCAGGCGATGAGCGGCCTCGGTGTAGGCATCGACGTCCCCGAGATCACACAGGAATCCGGTTTCTCCGTCAATCACAAGTTCGGGAAGTCCCCCGATCCGGGAGGCGATGACCGGCACGCCGCAGGCCATGGCTTCGAGTGCAGCCAGGCCGAAGGTCTCCGAACCCGAGGGCATGAGGAAAATGTCGGCTATGGAGAGGATTTCCTCGACCGGCTCCTGTTTGCCCAGGAAGCGCACATCGTCATAGACACCCAATT
>JAQCDI010000178.1 GCA_027620595.1 Bacteroidota bacterium
GGGGAGTGTGCATGCGCACACTCCCCGCGCCCGTTTGTTTTTCATGGCGGGGGCCTTCTGCAAGACTTCAAGGAACAAACAGGCCGGAAACGTTAAAAAACGGGCTGCGGAGGCCGCTGAGGCTCCGTTGATTCCGGATTTCCACCAAGCCCATCCTGTCTGAAACCATGGCTGACAACACGAAGACCCCGACCGAAGCCCCCACTGCCGAGGTGCACGAGTTCAAGGCCGAGATGAAGCAGCTGCTTCATCTGATCATCCACTCGCTCTACACGCATGAGGAGATCTTCCTGCGCGAGCTGATCTCGAACGCCTCCGATGCGCTCCACAAGATCCGTTTCCGCATGCTCACGGACCGGGATGTGGTGGACGCTGATTTGGAGCAGCGCATCGACATCACGCTCGACAAGAACGAGAACACCCTGACCCTCGTCGATACGGGTATCGGTATGACGAAGGAGGATCTGCTGAAGCGCATCGGCACCGTGGCCTCTTCAGGCACCCTTGAATTCGTGCAGGAGCTCAAGAAGCAGGACGGCCCGGTGGATGCCAGCATGATCGGGCAGTTCGGCGTCGGTTTCTACTCGGCGTTCATGGTGGCCGACACCATCACGATCGATACGCGCCACGCCAATCCAGATTCGAAAGGGCTGCGCTGGACGAGCGATGGCGGCGGATCGTTCACCATCGAGGAGACCGACCGCAAGGAGCGCGGCACGACGATCACACTCCACTTGAAGGAGGATAAGGGCGAGTTCGCCGAGGAATGGCGCGCCCGCAGCATCATCCGCAAGTACTCCAACTTCGTCGATTTCCCGGTATTCCTGGGCGAGGAACGCGTCAACACGGTGGACGCCCTCTGGCACAAGAACAAGTCGGACATCACGGACGAGCAGCTGACCGAATTCTACAAGTTCGTCTCGGGCGATCATGAAGAGCCGCTCGGCCACCTCCAACTGAGCCTCGAGGGAGTGGTCAGCTTCAAGGCGCTGCTTTTCATTCCGAAGAAGGCGCCACGCGGACTCTACCACGAGGACTATCGCTACGGGGTTCACCTGTACTCATCCAAGGTTTTCATCCAGGATGACGCCAAGAACCTGCTGCCCGACTGGTGCCGTTTCGTCAAGGGCGTGGTTGATACCGAGGACCTGCCCCTCAACGTCTCCCGTGAGGTCACGCAGAACAGCCCCGTTCTTTCGAAAATCCGCAAGATCCTGACGGGCAAGATCCTCGGCCTCCTCGAGGAGTGGGCGGCGGGCGAACCCGAGAAATTTGCCACCTTCTCCAAGGAGTTCGGACCGCTCTTCAAGTCCGGCATCCAGATGGAGCTCGAGCACCGCGATCAGATGATTGAACTCTTCCGCTTCGAGTCCTCCATCAAGGAGAAAGGGGAGTGGACTGGTTTTGGCGCCTACGTGGACCGCAAGCCATCGGACCAGGACAAGATCTACTATGTCCTTGCCGACGGTCGGGACGCTGCGCTGCGCAATCCCAACATGGAGTATTTCAAGGCCAACGATATCGAAGTACTCCTCATGACTGAGCCGGTCGATGCCTTCATCATGCCGGGCATCCCGAAATACAAGGAACTCGACCTGGTCAGCATCGAGTCCTCGGATCTGAAGCTGGACAAGAAGAAGGAAGGTGGCCTCAGGAAAGGGGAGGCCAAGAAGCTCATCGAGCGATTCAAGGACGTACTCGGGGATCGGGTGGAAGACGTCCGTTCGTCGGATCGACTGGTGGATTCGGCCGTGACGCTCGTCACCGGCAAGGCGGGCATGGACGCCCAGATGGAGCGCGTCATGCGCATGATGGACGAGTCCTTTACCGGCAGCAAGAAGGTTCTCGAAGTAAACACGGCCCATCCGCTGATCCAGAACCTGTCGGCGCTTCGGGAGGAGGCCGGCGCCGAGCAACGCATCCAGGATGCCATCGAGCAGCTCTATGAGGGGGCGCTCCTCCTGGAGGGTTCGCTCGAGAATCCGGCCGATTTCGTTCGTCGCATGACGTCCTTCATGGAACAGTCCACCACGCCGGGATAACCCGCGGTTGAGGTGCTTCGCCAGGCATTCACACAAAGGATAACACTGGCTTAACGCCGGATAACATTGGCGTAACACCCTCTGGGTAACGTTGGGATACTTGAGCCGATGCAGTGTGCATAGTCGGATTCATCCGTCCGGAAGCGCACCGCACAACCTGTCAGTCATCCCAATCATCCAGTCCCATGACCGTGAAATCCGGTTCCCTCGGGCGCAGCCTGCTCCTGGCTGCCCTCTCCTTCCTTTTTCTCCTGCCGTCCTCCTTCGCGCAGACCGGTTCGTTTGCCGGTACTGTCATTGATGGGGATTTCGGCGACCCGCTCATCGGAGCCAACGTGGTCCTCAAGGGCACCCTGCAGGGAACGTCCACCGATCTCGAAGGCCGATTCCGCATAGACGGCATTCCGGTCGGCACCCACATGTTCGAGGTGTCCTACATCGGCTTCCAGACGCTGACCATCCAGAATGTCGAGATACTCGATGGGGAAGTGACCCGTCTCGACGTGACGCTCGAAAGCGAGGCCTTCGAACTGGAAGGTGAGGTGGTGGTCGAAGCGCGCGCCATCCGCAACAACGAGTCGGTCCTCCTGAAGGATCGCCAGAAAGCCGATGCCGTGTCGGATGCCATCTCGGCCGAGGCCATCAGCCGCTCGGGTTCGGGGGATGCGGCTTCGGCCATGTCCAAAGTGACCGGCGCGTCCGTCATGGGCGGCAAGTATGTCTACATCCGCGGACTCGGGGATCGCTATACCAACACGACGCTCAACGGATCGAGCCTGCCTTCGGCGGATCCGGATCGCAAGGCGTTCCAGCTGGACCTCTTCCCGACGGCCCTGCTCGACAACATCGTCTCCCTGAAGACCTTCACGCCGGACCGGCCTGGTGATTTTTCGGGCGGTCTGGTGGATGTGTCGACAAAGGCCTTTCCGGACAACTTCACCTTTTCTCTGTCAGCTTCGTTGACGTACGACGACCTGGCCACAGGCAGCTCGGACTTCCTGACCTATGCGCGTTCGAGCACGGACTGGATTGGCTGGGACGATGGACAGCGATCGCTCCCCGATCTGTTCAGCGATAAAGATCCAGACGCCCGCTCCGTAACCGAGCAGGATATGCGCGACCTGCGCTCCGGCGTCACGAACGAAATTCGTACCGCCCGCGCCGATTCCCTGAATGCCTTCGCTAAGGCCTTCAATGGACAGATGGTGCCCGTTCAAGTCTCGGCTCCCATCAACCACAGCTTTTCGACCGCCATTGGTGGGCAGTCCAAACTCAAAGGCATGACCATCGGGTACACGGGTAGTGTGACTTACGGCCGGACGTACTCCCTGTATGATGACGGCGTCTTCAGTCAGTGGAACCTGACGGGCGGGACGGTAGAAGGCGTAGACAACCTGGTGTCCAACACCTACTTCGGCGCCGATCCGGATCTGAATTTGATTTCCCGAGCCGACCCGCTCGAGGCTGCTTCATTCATCAACATGCGTGGCAGCGAAGAAGCCAACTGGGGCACGAGTGGCTCGTTTTCGATCAAGCCTTCGAGCAAGCACGAGATGACGCTTACGGCACTGCGTACGCAGAGCGGCCGCAGCGAGGCAACGTTGCTGGGCGGGTTTCGTGACCAGAACGCAACATCGGCGTTTTTAACCCGCGCTTTGGACTATAAAGAGCGTTCCTTGACGTCTATGCAGCTGCGTGGAAAGAGTCTACTGGGTCCAGTGACTGCTGAATGGGCAGTGTCAGGTGGTCAGAATACGCAGGAAGAGCCCGATCTTCGATTCTTCTCTTCGGTGCAGAACATCTTCGAGAATGCAGCGGGCGTCGATACGACGTTCAGCCTCGGCGGCGGAAACGCACCACCTCCGCAGCGCTTTTTCCGGGATCTGGTCGAAGATACGCGCAATGCCAAGCTGGACCTTATGATTCCGGTCAGTATAGGAGCCAACCGGGATATCGAATTCAAGGTAGGTGGTGCCATCGAAGCCACTGAACGGTCCTTCCGCCAGCGTCGCTTTGAATACCGCGAAGGACGGGAAATCAATTTCCGTGACTTCGATGGGGATATTGCCGCGTACTTGGCTCCAGAGAATTTTGGCGTGCTGGACACCCTCAACATAGGCGATATCGTGGCCTACAATGCGGGGATCTATATCCAGGAGAATTCGCCTAAAAGAGGCAATTATGACGCCAACCGCGATGTTCAGGCCGCTTATGCCATGGTCAAAGTGCCGGTTACGCGTTCTTTCAACGCCATCATCGGTGCCCGTCTTGAGACCACGACGATTATGACGGAAAGTTTTGACGATGATCTGCCGGATGAACTCCGACTGGCTGAGCTCGACGAGACGGATGTCTTGCCCTCGATCAACGTAGTCTATGAATTGACCAACCGCATGAACCTGCGTGCAGCAGCCACCCGTACGCTGGCCCGCCCTACGTTCCGGGAGCTGGCACCGTTCCAGAGCTTCGACTTTGTTGGGGGAGACGTACAGGAAGGGAACCCATTGCTTGAGCGCACGCTCATCACCAACTATGATCTGCGTTGGGAGTGGTTTGTCCGACCGGGTGAGATTTTTGCCGTATCAGGTTTCTACAAGGATTTCCAGAATCCCATTGAGCGGGTTTTCCGTGTCGTGGGAGAAGGCCGGTTCGTGGGCTTCCAGAACGTTGAATCTGCAACGGTCTACGGCGCGGAGTTCGAGGCGCGCAAGCGTCTGGATACCATTACGTCGAACGCCATTCTGAGCCGCATATCCCTTGGTGGCAACTTCTCGATTGTGCGATCGGAAGTGGACATTCCCGACGAAGAAATGACCATCATCCTGTCGTCGGATCCGAACGGAGATAGTACCCGTCAGCTGGTTGGGCAGTCGCCGTTCCTGCTGAACTTGAATGCGGTATACGAGAACATCGAGTCGGGAACGGCCATCGGGCTCTACTACACCATCTTCGGAGACCGCCTGTTGGCCGTGACTGAAGGAGCAACCCCCGATATTTTCGAGGAGGCACGGGCAGATCTCGATCTGACGATTTCGAAAAAAGTGTCTCAGGATTTCCGGATGAAGCTTTCCGCTAAGAACATGCTGGGTACGGACATGCGCCAGATCCAGTCGTTCAAGGGAACGGACTATGAGTACCTGTCCTATTCCCGCTCTCGCACATTTTCGATGGGACTGACGTACGAAATAAACTGAGGTCTCCCACGAGATTACCTGACATAGAAGTCCGGACCGGCCGGACTTCAGGCCCGAGCAGAAGGCAGCCATCCGGCTGTCTTCTGTGGTTTCAGGGCATCATTAAGAAATCGTTAGCTCATTGTTAGCTGACTGTTACCCACCCCAAAACAAGACCAAACCTTATATCATGCAAAGAGAGCTACCTACCCTGTTCGCGTTGCTGATCATGGTTGGATTCGGCACCAGCACCGCGCTGGCCCAAACCGACAATGTTGAAGCCCGCCCAACCGTTACGGTTACCGATGCCAGCATCAATGCCGGTGAAACGGTGACCTGGACCAATAGCAACGTGTACATCCTGAGCGGCTTGGTCATCGTCGAAGACGGTGCCGAGCTGCACATCGAAGCTGGCACGGTTGTTAAGGCCGAAGACGGCCAGAGCACGAACGCCTCGGCCCTCGTCGTGGCCCGCGGTGGAAAGATCTACGCAATGGGCGAGCCCAATGCCCCGATCATCTTCACCTCGGTCCAGGACAACATTTCCAGTGCTGACCTTTTGACGTACGAAGACCGCGGCCTCTGGGGCGGTATC
>JAQCDI010000179.1 GCA_027620595.1 Bacteroidota bacterium
CGGCACCCGACTGCCCGACACGGGAGGCGAATACAGCTACATCACCCGCGCCTACGGACCGACTGCCGGCTTCATGTTCGGCTGGGCGCAGCTCTTCATCATCCGCACGAGCCCGGCGGCCGGCCTAGCCATCATCGCGGCCGACTACATCGGTTGGTTCACGCCCCTGTCGGGCTGGGCACATACCGGCGTTGCGCTCTCCATCATCGCCTTGCTCGGCGTCTTCAATTACGTGGGTGTCCGATGGTCTGCCCTTTTCCAGGGGGTGACCACCGTGGCCAAAGTTGGAGGGCTGGTCCTGTTCGTGGTGTTGTTCCTGTTCCTGATGGGTGGTGCCGAGCCCCAATGGAGTGCGTCCATTCCGCCGTTGGTGGATCAGGGCTTCCTGGCCAACCTGATCCCGGCGCTCATGCTGATCGTGTTCACCCATACCGGCTATGACCGGGTGGGGTATGTGGCAGGGGAGATGGCCGATCCCCGGAAAACGATCCCGCGGGCGATGGTCGTCGGGTTGAGTATCGTGATCGTGATTTACGCGGCCATGATCACCATCTACTACTACGTGATGGGTGTGGAGGGACTTCGGGCCACGACGACGCCTGCGGCCGAGGTGGCCGGCATGATGCTGGGACCGGTCGGGGCATCGTTCGTGGCCTGTCTGGCCATCATTTCAGCGGTTTCGAGCATCAACGGCACGATGCTTTCCTCCTCCCGGGTGTACTACGCCATGGCGCGGGACGGCATCTTCTTCCGCTCCCTCGACCATGTCCACACCCGATTCCGCACTCCCGGACGCGCCGTCCTGGCCCACTGCGTCTGGGGCGGGGTGATCCTCCTTGTCCGGGGATCCTTTGAGGACATCGTTGCCGGGATGACGTTTGCCGTCCTGATTTTCTACACGATGACCATCTTCTCCCTGTTCAAATTCCGCCGCGAAAAAGTGGGAGAGGATGGCGGGAAGGTGTTCAAGGTGCCGCTCTACCCGTGGTTGCCGTCGCTCTATCTGGCCGGTATCGTCACGTTGCTCGCATTCCGCGCGGTTTTCGAGTGGGAGAAGTCGATGGTCGACTTGGCGTTCGTGCTGACGGGCGTGCCCGTTTCCCTCATCTGGTTGCGTCGGAAACGCGCCGCAAAAGACTGAGCCATGCTGCAACAGTTCGACGAACGCAATCGCGACCTGAAGGTCTGGATCAACGGTCGTCTGCTTCATCGGGACGAAGCAGGCGTGAGTCCGTTTGACTCGATCGTGCAGGGAGGGGACGGCGTGTGGGAGGGCCTTCGCCTCTACGATGGGCGCATCTTCAAGCTCATCGAGCACCTCGAACGGCTGGAAGGATCGGCAAAGGCCTTGGCGTTTGCCCATATCCCTCCCATGGAGGAAATCATAGATGCGCTCCGCAAAACATTGGCAGCCAACGATATGCGGGATGGCGTGCATGTCCGACTGACACTGTCACGCGGTGTCAAGATCACCTCGGGCATGGATCCCCGGCTCAACCAGTCCGGTTCGACCCTCATCATCCTGCCCGAGTTCAAACCACCGGTCTATCGCACCGATGGCCTGACGTTCATCACCGCGTCCATCCGGCGCTTTCCACCGGACTGCCTGGATCCGAAGATCCATCACAACAACCTGATCCAGTCCATCCTGGCCAAGATCGAGGCCAATGCGGCCGGAGCTGACCAGGCGCTCATGCTGGATCGGGAAGGGTTCATAGCCGAGGCCCATGGGACCCACGTGTTCCTGGTCAAGAACGGCGCCGTTTTCACGTCCGCCGCCGACGCGTGTCCAGAGGGGATCACCCGGGAAACCGTACTTGAGCTGTGTGAGCGCAACGGCATACCCGCCGTCGTGGGCCGCATATCGACCACGGACGCCTACCGGGCCGACGAGATGTTCTGCTCCGGAACCATGGGCGAGCTGGCCGCCGTGACCCGGCTCGACGGCCGGACCATCGGCACCGGACAGCCCGGACCGATGACGCGACGGCTGAGCGAATTGTACGCCGAGGAAACGCGCCGCTCGGGGTATCGTATCGTGGATTGATTGTCACCCACGCTCCGAAATCCGTGCGCCTGCTACTTCTTGCCCTCTTCCTGATGGTTCTCATGCCCGTTCGGGCGCAAACCGTTTCTGCGGTCGACGACGAACTCGGGGTATCCACCGGCGAGACCGTCATCGATCTCAACCGGGATCTGCTGGCCAACGACACGTTTCCGGAAGGGGATTCCGTGAGCGTCCTGTTCCTCGGTCTACCGCAACATGGAACCTTGACGCCGGGGTCCATACCCTCCGAATGGGTCTACCGTCCGGATGCCGGATTCCTTGGGGAAGATGGGTTCACCTATCAACTGCGGACCGTTCCGCGACATGTGCTGACGATGGACCCGGCATCTTCGTCGTTGACGTTCGATGCGACGGTGGAGACGGCGCTCGGGACCGACTCCGACAGCGAGGTCATTCCGGTCAAGGGACGGCTGCCTGCGGATTTCGGGGGCGAACCGCAGACGGCGGCCGAAATCCACATCGCGGACCTCGACGTGCACAATGCCGGTGCGCACAGCCTGCGATTCGAATATGGTCCGTCGGGTTCGTTCGGGTCGCTGCGCATCCTGGTCGATTCGTCGCAGGTGGCCCTGCGCACCGCGCGCGTGGGCCCCACCGTGGGCACCAGTGGCCCCTTCCGCTCCTTTACCCAGACCGGCAATGTGATCCAGGCCGACGTGCTGGCCCGACTGGAGGGCACGGGGTTGCTGGCGTCCCAGGTGCCGACCGATCCCCAATCCCTGGTCACGGAGACCGACATGGATCTGAGCGGATCCGTCATCCTGGGTCAGGATGTGGCGGTCCTGCTGTTTGTGGACGGCTCTTGGAGCTTCGATCTGAGTGGCACGATCGTGCAGTTGCATATCCAGGGCACGTTGCAGGCGCGGGGCCCGCGACGCAGCAGCGAAACGTCGGGTGTGGCGTCGGTCCGGCTGAATGTCGGAGCGGTCTCGGACCGGGAGCAGACGTCTGTGGCCTCATCCCTGCAACTGGAGGCCTGGCCGATGCCCTTTGCGGACGTCCTGCATCTGGCTCTCGTCCCGCACGGAAGGACACCGCATGAGGTGGAGGTTTTTGATGCGCTCGGAAGACGGGTCGCCAACCTGGCCGTGCAGGCCGGGGAGCGTGAAATGCGCTGGCACCTGGATGCGTCCAACTGGCCTGCGGGGCTCTACCTGGTCCGGGTGACCGGTGGTCCGCGTCCCGCGGTTCGCCCACTGATCAAGCAGTGACGCCGAAGGGCCCTCGCACTTGGCGGGGCGTTCTTTTATCTTGTGCTGCTTCAAACACCAAACCCACCCTTCATCATGAGAAAAGCGGTATCTGCACTGATCGTCCTGGCGATGATCGGGCTGGCTACACCTGTCGTTTTTGCGCAGGCTTTCGGAGGCTCCGTAGCCGTTTCCGGCACGGACGTCATCGTGGGGGAGACGGGCAACAGCTCGTATCCCGGCGCCATCTACGTCTTCCAGAAACAGGCCGACGGCACATGGGCTGAATCCTACCAGATGCAGGCACCGGGTGGTGCCGTGGCGGGCGACGGCTTCGGCAACGCCCTGGATTCCAACGGTTGGCACCTTGCGGTCGGATCGGCCCGATCCAATTCGGCCTATGTCTATGCCCGCAACGACGATGGCAGTTGGGGAGCGGCGCATGCGCTCTACGCCGATGACGTGGCCGAAGGAGATGCTTTCGGCAGCAAAGTGGTTGTCGGCGATGGCTTCGTGGCCGTAGCGGCCACCGGCCAGAACGAAAATGCCGGAGCGGTCTACGTCTTCCGCATGAACGATGGCGGCTGGGTCCTGGACACCAAATTGGCTCCCGAAACCCTGAAAGCCAATGCGGTCTTCGGTTCGGCCATGGTGGCCCAAGGGGATCGGCTGATTGTCGGCGCCCCTGCCCGCCTGAGCGCTTTCGGTCGGCGTGGGCAGGAGTTCACGGAAGTGGGCTCGGTACACGTCTACCGTCGTGGCGATGACGGTTGGGTTGAAATCACTCAGATCAGTCCGATGGCGGTTGCGGAAGGCGGCGGCTTCGGTGCGGCCATCGGGGCCGATGGTGGCAAGCTGGCTGTCGGTGCGCCCTACGACAACGGATCGGTGGGCAGCATCTCCATCTATGAGTGGAGTGAGGAGTCCTCCGCATATGCCCCCTCGACCAAACTGGCCCCGTTCGTGTCCACGCCGGGCACACAGTTCGGCGCCTTCGTGACCATCGACGCGTACGGCGTGTTTGCCGGTGCGCCGGGTGCCAATCAGGGCGCAGGTGCCACGTACTGGTTCACGGCCACGGACAACGGCTATTCCTCTGCGGAAGTGAGCGGTGCCGAGAGCACGTCGGGTCGCGCGGGCTACGGTTCGACGATTGCGGGTGCGGGCAACCTGGCAGTGGTCGGTGCGCTCCGCCAGGACGGGGGAGCAGGTGCTGCTGTGGTATGGGAAATGAGTGACGCCGGCGAATGGATCGAAGGCGGCATGATCGTCAACGAGATGAAAGGTCTTCCTTCTTTCTCGGGAGATGCGGTTGACTGCCAGGACGGCAAGGCGGCCGGATTCGAGTGCGGCAACATCGAGATCACGTCCTACATGAATCTCAAGGACCTGGGTGCCAACCGCGGTACGATGGTCAATGACATCTGGGGCTGGAGTGATGAGCAGACCGGCCGGGAGATTGCGATTGTCGGTCGCAGTGACGGAACGTCATTTGTCGACGTCACCAATCCGGCCATGCCGGTCCTGCTGGGCACGCTGCCCATGACCCCCGGTGCTCGCGCCGCTGCCTGGCGCGACATGAAAGTGTTCAAGGATCACGCGTACATCGTGGCGGACGGCTCCGGCCAGCACGGTCTGCAGGTCTTCGACCTGGCCCGCTTGCGGGATCTGGATGGAAGCAATCCGCCCGTCATGGAGCCCGACTACCTGTATACCGACATCGCATCGGCCCACAACATCGTCATCAACGAGGAGACGGGCATCGCCTACTCCGTGGGTGGCAGCTCAGGCGGTGTTACCTGCGGTGGTGGTCTGCACATGCTGGATCTGAACAGGGATCCCAAGAAGCCCGAGTTTGTCGGTTGCTTTGCCGATCCGTCGACGGGTCGAAGCGGCACGGGCTACTCGCATGACGCCCAGTGCGTGACCTACGCAGGTCCCGACACCGAGCATGCCGGCAAGGAGATCTGCCTCGGCTCGAACGAAACGGCACTCTCGATTGCCGATGTAACCGACAAGGACGATCCGGTGGCCATCTCGATGGTGGTTTACCCGAACGTGGCCTACGCCCACCAGGGATGGCTCTCGGAGGATCACGAGTTTTTCTACATGAATGACGAAGGGGATGAACCCCAGGGTCTGGTGGAAGGCACGCGTACCCTCGTCTGGGATGTCCGCGACCTGGACGAGCCGGTCCTCGTCACCGAATTCATCCAGCAGACCAAGACCACGGACCACAACCTGTACATCAAGGACAATCTGATGTACCAGTCCAACTACGGCTCGGGTCTGCGCATCATCGACATCACGGACCGCGCCAATCCGGTCGAAGTCGGCTTCCTGGTCACGACGCAGGGCGGCGGTGGCTCCTGGAGCAACTACCCCTACTTCAAGAGCGGCGTGATTGCCGTCACGGACATGGGCGCTGGCCTGTTCATGGTCCGCAAGAAGAACCAGGAGATGTAGTCTTTTCGGGCGAACCCTGGTTTTGAGCGTTGTGCGGGGCGCGGGTGCGGAA
>JAQCDI010000180.1 GCA_027620595.1 Bacteroidota bacterium
GGTCGAATACATGCAGACCCCGCCGGTCCACGACGTAGAGCAACTCATCGAAACCGGCGTAGACATCCTGGGGGCCGTCCAGCGCCGAGCCATCTGCTCCGGTCTCGTAAAACGGGAAGAGCGGCACGTACTCCACCTCGTTGAGCAGGGACGGATCGCTTCGGCCCGCCTCGAAGATCTCACGCGTGGTCTGGTCCTGCTTCGATCCCAGCATGGCATCGCAGCCGGACCAGTACAGGGCCAGCACCAACAACCAATATGGTCCGCGTCGTAAGGTCATAGCGAAAGATTGAGTCCGAAGCGGTGCACATTGCCCAGGCGTTCCATGCGATTGAATCCGTAGTCCACGCCGAGGGCCCGGCCCGAGAAAGGCAGCCGCAGGCCCATGCCGAGGCTGGGCGCGTCGGTTTCCTCGACGCCGAATCGGTATCCGGCGCGCAGGAAGAACATCTCGTCCCAGGCATATTCCAACCCGGTATTCCAGTGCTCGGCGTTGTCGTTGGGGTTGTTGAGCTGCGCCAGCACCGTCAGCCGATTCATCGGGCTGGACTGGAGCGCATCATAGGCGAACCCCAGATGGAACGTGGTCGGCGGGGTCATGGCCTCGAAATCCGATTCGATGCGGACCGGATCCGATGCGATGACCGGGCGGGAGAGCTCACCCTCGGGGCGACCGTCGAATCCGAAGTTGCGGACCGATACCGCCATCCGTGCCCCTGTCGAACCCACGCGATAGTGCACGCCGAAGTCGAACACCATGGTCTGGGCTTTGAGGCCCGCCACGGATTCCTGGATGTACTTGGTGGTAACCCCGTACGAGAACAGGTCGGTCAATTGCTGGGACCAGGTCAGGCCGGCGGCCAGGTCGATCAGGCGGAAGGTCTCCCCGGTACCGTCGGGCTCGAATTCGGTGGTCACCTTCATCTCCCCCGAGTCCATGGTCTGCAGGCTGGCGCCCAACGTAATGCCCTGAGGCAGCCGGTACGTGACGCCCACGAAATCCAGTGTCACGTCCACGAAGTAGGCGGTGTGATGGAAACCGGCCTGGACTCCAGGGAGGCTGGCCACGAGGGCGGGGTTCCAGATCAACGCGCTCACGTCATTGGCATCGGCCACGACCGTCTCGCCCAGGGCGGCGCCGCGGGCATCCATGGGCACCTTGAGGAACTGGAAGCCCGACGTACCCGCGCGTTCCCCGCCGAGCGTGGGCAGGAGCTGGGCCTGCGCGGGCAGGGCCAGAAGGAGGAGCAGTGCTATGGTGGTTCCGAAGTGGCGCATCAGAACCGGAAGGACAGGCCGAAGACGATGTGCCGCTGGGGCAGGAATCGGGCCGGGTTGAAGGGCGGTAGACCGGACGTGTTGGGATCCTCGTAGCGGGGGTCCCGGGTACCGGTGGGCACATCGTAGGCCGCGTTGCCACGCAGGGCCACGAAGTCGGTGGTGGCCGCATCCACATCGGGATAGGCCTTGCCGGTCACCGGGTTGATGATGATGCTGTTCTTCTGGTTGAAGAGGTTGGTCACCTCGAGCGAGAGACGCAGGTCGGTGCCCACCACGGTCACGTTCTTGCGCATGCTCAGGTCGAACCACCACCACGTGGCGCCGATCTCGGAATACCGGTCGGCCGGATCCGATACGGTCGAATAGATGGGTCGCCAGTCCTGCTCTCCGCTGAAGGGATTGACCTCATTGCCCTGGAACTCGACAGGCGTGTAGCGCTGGCCACTGCGGACGGTGCTCGAAAGCAGCGCCGAGATGCGGTTGAGCCCCTTGATGCCCAGGAGCGGCCGGTCCTCATCGTGCTGGAAGGTGAGCGTGGTCTTCAGATCGAACGGGCGATCCCAGGCAAGCGGCGTCTCGAACGTATTGTCGATGTCCCCGTTGGCCAGGAAATCGCTCAGGGCATCGTTGTTGGTGCTCGAGAGGCCCGTGGCCCGCGAGAAGGAAGCGGCCACTTGCCCCGAGAACCGGTCCCCGACCCGCTTGAGGTAGCTGGCCTCGATGCCGCGCACGCGGGCAAAGTCCCCGTTGATGCGGAAGGCGCGGAGCACTTCGCGGCCCGTCGGATCGGGCACGATGACGCTCTCGACGGTGATGAAGTCGAACTTGTCCCGCCAGAACGCGGTCACGTTGAGGACATCATTGCTCGTGAACTGGGTCCGCAGGCCCAGCTCGTAGGAGATGTCCACCTCGGGGTTAAGGTTGGGGTTGCCCAGATCCGAGAAGAAGGAGCGATCCTGGAAGAAAGGATCGAGGCCCGTGTAGACGAACGTCGGGTGCGGGACTTTGGTCGAATGGCCGTAGTTGAAGAACAAGACGCGGTTCTCCGTGATCGGGAAGGAGACGCGCAGCTTGGGCAACAGACGGAACTTGGTGCGCAGGCCGAAGAGGGCCACCGACTCGTCCTTGTAGCTCTCGCGGATCGTATCCAGGATGGGCGCCTGCTCGTTGTCGATCAGATCGTCCACGTACTTGCCGGGCGCCCAGTACTCGAGCCGCAGCCCCGCGTTGGCAATCAGCCCGCGGTAGCGGATCTGGTGTGTACCGAAGAGGGCGCCGCGACGGGGCTTGACCCGCCAGATGTCCGAACTCTCGCCAAGGCGCCCCGTCGCGGCGCCCTCCGACGAACCGATCGGCGCACCGACCCACGGCCGGATGACGTCGATCCACTGGTAATCATTGAATTTGGCCTCGAAACCGAGATTGAGTCGGTTGTTGAGGTCCTTCGAGAAGCGCGTATACGTGGCCCGCAGCGTGTACTCCTCGGCAAAGTGGTCGTGGAATCGCGTGGCCACCCCACCGTTGTTCAACAGGCCCGGTCCGGGCAGGACGAATTGCGCATTCGGGTCGAGCGGCTGCCCGTTCTCGTCCACGAAGATCGAGGCGGGCCAGGTCACGATGGAGAAAGGATCGAGCTCGGTGTCCACGTTGTCCGGGCGCCAGTCGCGCCCGTTGGCATCCGCGCGCAGACGGGTGAAGAGACGGCTCGCCTGTACATCATAGAACGACTGCTCGTTCAGGACGTGGGACCACTTCAGGTACGTGATGATGTTGTCGTGCGCAAACGTGCTGGCGTTGTCCGGCTGCAGGACGAAAGCGTACTGGAAGCCGGGTGAAATCACGGCCTCGTTGCCCGTGACCTGCAGCATGCGCGTGTTCTGGTTGACCGTCAACGAGCGCTGGTAGGAGCCCTGCAGCTTCTTGCCCGGCGCCACTTCCCAGGTCAGTTTCGAGATGCCGTTCCAGCGGTTTCCGGTGCGCGGCATGAACGCTGTGCCGTCGATCATGGACGTGCGCACCTGCTCCGGGTTGGCCGTATTCCGGGTAAACCCGTCGGAGAGCTGCACCTGGCCGGAGAGGAAAAAACGCAGTTTGCCGGGGATGATCGGACCGCTCAGGTTGGCCTCCCAGACGTCCTCCATGAAGTTGGCATCGGAGTCTCGGTTGAACCCGAGGTTGTCCCGTTTATGGGAGAAGAAGCCCTGCAGTTGGTCCGTGCCGTCCTGGGTCTGCACCGCCACGATCCCGGAGGTCACGTCCCCGAACTCGGCGCCGATGCCGCCCGTGGTCACTTCGATCTCCGAGAAGGCATTCGAGCCCACATCCAGTCCGAATCCGGTCCCGGCCAGCGGATCCTTGGCCGACACTCCATCCACGTAGAACCCTGTCTCGGAGGCCCGGCCCCCACGGATGTAGAGTCCCGTCGGGTCCTGCACGACGCCCACCTGCGTGGCCACGGCCTGCTGCACATCGCGCAGCGGCGCCAATTCGAGCTGCTCGCGGGATATGACCGACGAAGACGAGGAGCTTTCCACGTCCACGAGGGGGCGCTCCCCGATGACCACGATCTCGTCCTCCGTGGAAAGGACGGCCACCCCGAGATCCACATCCAGCCGGGTGGTTTCCCCGTCGCGGATCACGACCTGCGTGAAGAGTTTTGTCTCGAACCCGATGAACGAAATGCGGACCGAATACTCGCCCGCACGCAGGTCCGGTATCTCGAAACGGCCATCCAGGTCGGTCGCTGCACCGCGGGACGTTCCCACCACGATGACGTTTACGCCAGGCAGCGACTCGCCCGACTCCGCGTCGAGAACGCGGCCGGCCAGCGTGCCCTGCCCCAGGGCCGGTAAGGCCGTGAGAAGCAACAGCGCGAAGACGATATGCAGCCGGAGCAATCTCATTGCGGGAAGCCCAGGCTGAAGAGGATCTGTTTCACGGCATCCCGCGCCACTTCCGGATTGCCATCGGCCCCCACCACAAGCAGGTCTCCATTGGCCTCATTGACAATGGGCAACGAGAAGAGACCGATGCGGCGGTCATTCGAGATGGAGGCCACGGTCGAGGGGCCGGTCCAGGTACCGCGCCGGTTGTCCCGGGTCACGTACTGGAACTCGGCCCGGTAGAGCGGAATCGTGGCTGCGCTCGTGGCTACGTATGGCAGCGTGTTGATCACGAACCCGTTCATCTTCAGATCCGGCAACGGCTGGGCGCCCGGCAGCGGCTGTTCCGGGGTCACCGGCGAACCCGAAAGCAGACGCAAGGTCTGCCGCAGCGAGTCCGGGAAGGACGTCAGGCTGTTGAGCGGCAAAAGCAGCGTTGCCGCGTTGGTGGCAATCTCTTCGGGGTCCGTGGGCAGCTGGATGGGCGAATGCACCATCATCTTGCCCCCGTTCTCGAAGAACGGCTCGAGGATCGTGGCCACGAACGGCAGGGTGTTGCCCGTGATCTGGTCGGTAGTGGCGGAAGCCACCCAATAGATATAGTCATACCCCACCATGAGCTGCTCCAGGGAGGGCTGAGCGACAGGTGGCAGCATGTCCGAGCGTTGGTAGTTGCCCGTACTGCCGGTGGTGAAGGGCGTCGTGACATCCCAGATATCGATCGGCGTGCCGGCAGGCAGGTATTCGCGCAGGAGATCGAGGTGGAATTCCGTCACGACCGGATGGGTGGCCCGTCGGAAGTCGTTGACGTACAGGATGTTACTGGTCTTGCCCTTGACGAACCAGGAATAGTCGACCCGCACACTCGTGGTGTCGGTCTGGTCGGCGGCTCGTACGTACAGCGTGTTCATGTCCCCGACGCGCACGCCGGGAATGGTGATGCCCGTGGATTCAAAACCGCGACCCGCGTAGACCGTGGCGTCCACCACCGCGGATTGGCCGGGCGCCGTTTCCGGCAGCACAAAGGTGGCAAACGCCACATCGGGGGGCAGCGCGACGAAGTTGAGCGTGTCGTTGAAGCTCACATCGATGCGTGCCAGGTTGGTGTTGCCGTCCGGATCCTCTGCCACCCAGCCGATGGACATCACGTTGAAAGTGGTGTCGGGCGGTAGGTCGAAGGGGCTGATCCGGATGGTTGGTGGCGAATTCTGGATCGGATAGATGGTCCGGGCCGGGGTCGGGTCAGCCAGGCCTTCCTCATCCACCGAGCGCACCTCGAACACCACGTCCGACGTGCGCTCGCCCTGGCGGATGGGCAGCAGGAAAAGCGAATCCGTGCGGGTCGTGAAGGCCCAATCGTCCACCGGCGCACCGAGGGTATTGTCGAAGAAACGCACTTCGAAACCGGCCACGAAGCCGTCAGGGTCATCCCCGCTCCAGCTCACGCGCACCGTGCTCACCAGGCGTTCGTCATCCCCCAGGTTGTCCAACAGCGATTCGTCCCGGACACTCAGCAGGGTGTCGGGCGGCTGGTTGGCGTTCGGATTGCCCGAGATGCCCGAGTCACAGGACGCGAGCAAGGCAAGGCCGAGCAGCCAGAGG
>JAQCDI010000181.1 GCA_027620595.1 Bacteroidota bacterium
CCCGCTATCGCGACAAGTACAGGTTTCTCATCTCATAAGGCTTCCGGAAGTGTTCGTCGTCGAAGTCGTCGATGAAAGCAATGGCCTCTCCGGTCGACTTCATCTCCGGACCCAGTTCTTTGGGTACTTCGGGGAATTTGTCCCACGAGAAGACCGGCTCCTTGACGGCAAAGCCGACGAGGCTTGATTCGAGCGCACCTTTCTGCCGGAACGTGTCCAGCTTCTGGCCGAGCATGACCTTCGTGGCAATGTTCGAGATCGGAATGCCCGTCGCCTTGGCCACGAAGGGCACCGTACGGGAGGCACGCGGGTTCGCCTCGATCACATAGACAATGTCATCCTTGACGACCATCTGCACGTTGATCAGACCCTTTACGTTAAGGCGCAGTGCAATCTTGTGGATGTATTCGCGCACCGTCTCCTGGATTTCCAGTGAGATGGAGTACGGAGGCAGTACAGCGGTCGAATCACCGGAGTGGACACCCGCCGGCTCGATGTGTTGCATGATGCCACAGACCCAGACGTCCTCCCCGTCGCAGATGGCATCCACGTCGAGCTCGATGCCATTCTCCAGGAAGAGGTCCAGCAGGATCACGTTGTCCGGCATCAGCTTCCAGATGCGCTGCGTGTATTCCTCCACCTCCCCCTTGTTGATGGCAATGCGCATGCCCTGCCCGCCGAGCACGTAGCTTGGACGCACCAGCAGCGGATAGCCGATCTTTTCGGCTTGCTCGACCGCTTCGCGCTCCGTGCGGGCGGCGCCGTAGGGCGGATACGGAATGCCCAGCTCCTTGAGCACATCGGAGAACCGACCACGGTTCTCGGCCAGGTCCATGTCGTCGAAGCCCGTGCCGATGATGGGGATACCGAGGCGTTCGAAGTCGCCGGACAGTTTGAGCGCCGTCTGTCCACCCAACTGCACGATGACACCCTTCGGGTTCTCGTGTTCGATCACGTCCAGGACGCGCTCCAGGTAGACCGGCTCGAAGTAAAGCTTGTCGGCCACGTCGAAGTCGGTGGACACGGTCTCCGGGTTGCAATTGATCATGATGGCCTCATAGCCCATCTCCTTGGCCGCCAACACGCCATGCACACATGAGTAGTCGAACTCGATGCCTTGCCCGATGCGGTTCGGCCCGCTGCCCAGGATGACGATCTTTTCCTTGTCGGAGACCGGGCTTTCCGAGTGCGACTCGTAGGAGGAGTAGAAATACGGCGTCTGGGCCGGGAATTCGCCCGCACAGGTGTCTACCACCTGGTACGAAGGCTTGATGCCCAGTGCCAGACGATAGGCCCGCACTTCGGCTTCGGTAACCTCGTCCTGGACCAGATAGGCAATCTGGTAGTCCGAGAACCCGTAGCGTTTGATCTCGCGCATGAACGGCGCTTCGATCTGCGACAGCGCTTTCTTGCGGATCTCGCCCTCGAGGGTCACAATGTCCTGGATCTGGTAGAGGAACCAGGGATCCACCTTGGAGATGTCGGCAATCTCCTCAACCGACGCGCCCAACTTGAAGGCGTTGCGGATCTGGAGCGTGCGGTCCCAATACGATTTTTTCAGGCGATCCCTGATCTCGAAGCGCGCGGTCTCATCGCGGTCTGCGCCAAGGCCGTGGTACCCGTTCTCCAGGCTTTGCCAGGCCTTCTGCAGACTCTCGGGAAACGTGCGACCGATGGCCATGACTTCCCCAACGGCCTTCATCTGCGTGGTCAATTCCTCATCCACACCCTCGAATTTCTCGAAGTTGAAGCGCGGGATCTTGGTCACCACGTAGTCGATGGAGGGCTCGAAGCAGGCCGATGTCGTGCCCGTGACGTCATTCTTGAGTTCATCCAAGGTGTAGCCGACGGCCAGCTTGGAGGCCACCTTGGCGATGGGATAGCCGGTGGCTTTCGAGGCCAGCGCGGAGGACCGGGACACACGGGGGTTGATCTCGATGGCGATCATGCGGCCCGTTTTCGGCTCGAGCGCAAACTGTACGTTGCACCCGCCGGCAAACGTGCCGATGGAGCGCATCATGCGGATGGCGGCATCACGCATGCGCTGGTACTGCTTGTCGGTCAGCGTCTGGCTCGGCGCAACGGTCAGCGAGTCTCCGGTGTGGACCCCCATCGGGTCCAGGTTCTCGATGGTACAGATGATGATGACGTTGTCGTTCGAGTCACGCAGCAACTCGAGCTCGAACTCCTTCCAGCCAAAGAGACACTCCTCGATGAGCACCTGGTGCACCGGGGAAAGCTCCAGCCCGCGCATGACCTTCTTGTCGAACTCGTCAGGCGACCACACGATGCCCCCTCCGCTTCCGCCGAGGGTGAACGAAGGACGGATCACCACCGGCAGTCCACCCAACTCCTGCGTGATTTCCTTGGCCTCAAGCAGCGACTTGGCCACGCGGGAGCGGGCCTGGTCGATGCCGATCTTCTCCATCAGGTCGCGGAACTGCTGGCGATCCTCCGTGATGTTGATGGCGTCGATGTCCACCCCGATCACGTCGACGCCCATCTTCTCCCAATAGCCCTGCTCATGGAGCTTGTTGGCCAGGTTGAGGGCCGTCTGGCCTCCCATCGTGGGGAGCACCGCATCCGGGCGTTCCACTTCCACGATCTGCTTGATGGACTCCGGCGTGAGCGGACGCAGATAGATCTTGTCGGCCGTCACCGGGTCCGTCATGATCGTGGCCGGATTCGAGTTCACCAGCACGACTTCATAGCCTTCGGCCCGCAAGGAGCGGGAGGCCTGACTGCCGGAGTAATCGAATTCGCAGGCCTGTCCGATGATGATCGGGCCGCTGCCGATGAGAAGGATCTTCTTTATGTCCGTGCGCTTGGGCATAGTTGCTGGTGGCGTGTAGGGCGTTTCAGGTTCGGTTGGGCAGAATGGGGGGCGAACGCGTTCAGCGGCCGCCGGCGTAGATCATTTCTGGAGAGGGCTCGTGCGTGGGCGCGACCCCGCTGTGCTCCTCGATGTCCTTCATGAACGTGTCGAACAGGTACTGACTGTCATGCGGGCCGGGCGAAGCCTCGGGATGGTACTGGACCGAAAAGGCGGTGCACGTAGCGTAGCGCAAGCCTTCGATCGTGTTGTCGTTCAGGTTCACGTGGGTGACCCGCGCCTTGTCGTCCGTGATGGAATCCTTGTCCACGGCAAATCCGTGGTTCTGCGTGGACACTTCGACGTGGCCGGTATCCAGGTTCTGGACCGGATGGTTGGCGCCGCGGTGACCGACGTACATCTTGTATACGTCCAGACCAGCGGCCAGCGACAGCAGCTGGTGCCCGAGGCAGATGCCGAAGAGGGGAATGCCGGACTGCATGGCTTCCTTCGTCATGGCAATGGCCTCGGGCATGGCGCGCGGATCGCCCGGTCCGTTCGAGAAGAACAGGCCATCGGGCTTCCAAGCCAGGACCTCCCCCAGCGGCGTTGCGGCGGGAAATACGCGGACCGAGCATCCGCGCGCCTTGAACGAGCGCAGGATGTTCTGCTTGACGCCGAAGTCGTAGACCGCAATGCGTGGGCCCTTGCCTGTGCTGAAGTCATACGCTTCCTTGATCGTCACCCGGGAAGCCAGCTCGAGGCCGTCCATCGAAGGCCAGTTGCGCGCCTTTTCGACGAGCGAGGCATCGTCCAGGTCCACGGAGGAAATCACCGCGTTCATGACCCCTTTCTCCCGGATGTGGAGTACCAGGGCGCGCGTGTCAATCTCCGAAATGCCCACCAGCTGATGCTTCTTCATGAAGGCATCCAGGGACTGATCGGTGAGCTGATTGGAGTACCGTGGCGAGAAAGCCCGCACCACGACACCGGACACCATCGGCCGGGACGCTTCCATGTCGATATCCATGGTGCCGTAATTGCCGATGTGCGGATAGGTCATCATCATGATCTGTCCGTGATAGGACGGATCCGTGAAGATCTCCTGGTACCCGGTCATCGAGGTATTGAAGCACAGCTCGCCGCCGGTTTCGCCCCGGAAGCCGACGGCCTTCCCGGTAACGACGGTACCGTCGGCCAGGGCCAGCTTGCAAGGTGCAGGAGTCAGCAGGAGGTCGTTCGTCTGTGGATTGATCATGGGCCTGGAAATTCGGAGCGATGGCCTTGGACACCCTCCCGGCAGGAACGGTCAAAAAAAAAGCCTCCCCTTTACCTGTGGGAAGGCTTCCTCAATGCGGTTCGTAAGCCGGAATCGGGGTGCTTGCAGCGCACGTATCTGGGCGTTTCTGGGTGCGGTTTCGGTGCTGGTGCAGCGAGGATGGGGGTGATCTGTTGCTGGCGATGGACGGACACGGGATCTGTCCGGTTCGCCCGGCATGGCAGATCGTGCCGCCCGGTGCATTTCAGTCAAAATAAGCACCGGGCTCCGGTAGGCCATAAGCAATCACCGGATCTCCCGCTAAAATACAATGAAAGAAGGGCTTCCAACGTCCGACACGCCCGTCAGTTATCCACAATGACGGCCGGCGACGTCCGCCATACGGTTCGGCAACTGACATGGACCCCGACGGTCCTCTCATCGTATGTTGCCCGATCCTGAGCCCCAATCACGCCCTTGCTGCCCGCAGGTATCGCAGTCTGGACAAGTTTCAGAAAAATACGGTTCGACGCGAGCGATACCTGCTCCACTTCATGGCCACGCTGGTGCTCAGCCTGCTGCTGGTCAACGCCGTCATACGGTTCTGGCCCACGCCCGAGGAAGACTTCTCCGGAATGACGTTTGACACCCGGGGACAGGAAACCATCCAGGTGGAAGAAATCCAGCAGACCCAGCAGGAGAAGCGGACCCCTCCCCCTCCCGTTCCGGCACCCCCGGTCGTCGTACCGGATGACGTTGTGCTCGACGACATCGAATTGGAAATCGCCGACGTGGCGCTCGACATGAACGAAGGCGGACTGGAAACCGAGGCGGTCGAAGGCATCGAAACCGGCAACGACAATCCGGCCCGGGCCGACCGCAGTCCTTCCCCCGTCCGGATTGCCACGCCGGACTACCCTCGCGAGGCCGATCGCCGCAACATCCGCGCGGAGGTCGTAGTCGAGGTCCTCGTCGATGAGCGCGGTCGAGTCGAAAACGCCCGGATCGTGGAGCGTTATCTGCTCAACAAGGACGGTTCGGAGAAGGAAGCCGTCCAACAGATCGGGTATGGCATCGAAGAATCCGCGCTGTCCGCCGCCGAACGTCACACGTTCCGGCCGGCCATCCAGGGCGGACAGCGCGTCAAGAGCTATTCGACGCTCACGTTCCGGATCGGCATCGACAGCTGAGCCCCGGGCAGGCCTCTGGTACGGCTCAACCGTCCGACGGCGGATGGGATTGCCAGATGACATGGCGGATCTGCCAGACGCCATCGTTCTTCTCAAGCTGGAAGTAGTCGATACCCCACACCGCCGTCAGCTTGCCGATGGCCGTCTTGTCCAGCACTTCGATCACCTGGATTTCCTTCGGCGTGTTCTCGTCGATTCCCTGGCGATTCCCGGCATTCCACTGCGTGGAGAACCGCACAGCCTGGTCGTAGGAGCGGAATGCATCGAACAGGTATTAATCAGGCGGCATGCTAAGCCAAGACCCGCCGGCACGCTACACAGCAAATCACATACGCACAGAAGTGGCTCCCGGTTATACTACAACGAGAAGGTCAAATTTATTTGTGGCGGTAGCTCTAGTATCTTTTATTTAGCAACATACGTCTAACGCACGGCGGTTAGG
>JAQCDI010000182.1 GCA_027620595.1 Bacteroidota bacterium
CATGCGGGCGCGCCGGAAGAGGGTCCTTATACCGGGAAGTCCAGGGCCGGTCCACACTCCAACAAAGCCCGTTGAAGGCGCCCTGATCTGTGCCCTGCGAAGCGGACAACGTGTGAGCAGGCCCTAGTAGAGACGCGTTCGCTCGTCCCAGACATTGAAGAGCAGTTCGTAGTCTCCGAAGCCGGTCTTGTCCACGAAAATGAACTGCCGCCCGATGCGTTGGAACGTCCAGATTTCGTAGGGCTCATAATCGAAGCTGTGGGGCTTTCGCTGGATATGATCCGGCTCTCCGAAGCGCACCAACACGAATCCACGGTCGGTTTTCCATCCATCCATGATGGACACGCCGTAGTTGCGGTTGGCCGCGTTGATACGGTAGTAGTAGGCTTCCATGCGCTCATTGCGCCGCGTGCCCGGGGTCGGGTCCCGCTTTTCCCAGAAACTCTCGAACCGCTTGATGCGCTCAACCTGGTTGGGCGCTTCACGGATGAAATTCAGATCCCTCGGTTCGGCAATGTATTCGAGCTGTGCAATGGCTTCATCCAGATTCTGGATATGGGTGGCCAAACCGTTCCATTCCACGACGAACGGGCGTTCAGTCCGGTCGAGTACCGCCCCGTTGGCCGGATCCCGGAGTGTCACCTCAATCGTGTAGGCGCCGACCTTGAGATCGTCCATGGGTACGGTCACGATGAACTGGTTCTTGGTGGTGTTCACCCGGACCGTCTCTTCCTCGGTGACCGCCACATCCGGCTCCACCACCTCGCCCTCGGCCACCGCGACCGGTGCGACAGGGGCCGTCCCGTCCATGCGCGTCCGTCGAACCAGCCGGGTCACGGCCAGGTTGCGGGCCCGATCGGCATAGACCTCATAGAACAGCTGGAAGCCGGCTTCGTCACTTGCCACCCGCGCGTTCACGCGGGGAACGATCGTAAAATCGGTGTCATCGTAGGAGTCGATCAACGTCACGTCGGAGACCGCCACGGCGCCTTCCATTTCCCGCACCGTTACCGGGATGCTGCGCACGTAAGTACGATTGGAATTGCGATCGGAGACTTCGAACTCAAAGAGGTATTTACCCGGATCGATGGCCAGCGTCTGGGTCGTGAAGTCGTATTTGCGATCGGACTGCGTCTCCTCGTAGGAGTGCACCGTGACGCTCGAATTCCAGATGCGGGACTGCACCAGGTTGCGGAGCCGGTCGTTGTCGGACCATTCGATGGCATCGAGCTTGACCTCATACCCCGCCGAAAAGCCGCTGGACGAGTTGATGAAACTCATCTGGGTCACAGGGACGCGGGTGTAGATATCCACTTTGGGGCTGTTCGTACCATCGGCGCTGCGCGCCACCACCACGTCCACTTCGAAATCGGCCTCCACCAACTGGGCCGAAGCATCCGGAACGAGGATCCAACACCCGACCAGCGCAACAGCCAGCGCGGTCCAGCGGCGAAGCGCACGAACACCGTCGGTCAGGCCTGTTGCGGCTTGCGCCGTCATGTCATTGGCACGATGCATCATCGTGGATCCGTCGTTATAAGTCTGTCCGAGCGTCAATGGTCCGCGCCTCTGCCAGTTACTCTTCCTGTCCGCCGCCCGGGCTCTCCGGGGGGCAGACCCTTCCCGCTGACGCAGGGTTTCCGCACCCAATATCGGTCATGTCTCCGGCACAGTCCATGACCGCAAAAGGAACCGTCGTTATTGCCGTTTGAATGGTAATCGGCTCCCGACGAACGGCCTGCTGGCAGCATATCCAGTTCAAACAGCGCCGAAAAGCGCCTTGACGAAAGCGGACCGATCGAAGAGCTGCAGATCGTCGATGCCCTCACCGACACCGATATATTTTACGGGGATGCGGAACTCGTTTGAAATGCCAATCACGATACCCCCCTTGGCCGTGCCATCCAGCTTGGTCAGGATGAGCCCCGTCACATCCACCGCCTGGGTGAATTCCTGGGCCTGTCGGATGGCATTCTGACCGGTGGAAGCGTCCAGGACCAGAAGCACTTCGTGTGGTGCTCCGGGAATCTGACGATCCATGACCCGCTTGATCTTGGACAGTTCGTCCATGAGGCCGCCCTTGGTATGCAATCGGCCGGCCGTATCCACCAGCACGATGTCCATATCCCGGGCCTTGGCGGCGCCCAGCGTGTCGAAGGCGACCGCCGCAGGGTCTGCACCGTGACCCTGTTTGATGATCGGCACCCCGGCCCGCTCTGCCCAGATGTCGAGCTGTTCCGTGGCCGCGGCCCGATACGTATCCGCGGCGCCCAGCATGACGGTCTTGCCGGCCTCCCGATAGCGGGCCGCCAACTTTCCGATGCTGGTTGTCTTGCCCACTCCATTGACCCCGACCACCATGATAACATGGGGCTTCTGTGGCAGGGGCGCCGAGAACTCGATGGGGCGCTCGGGATGATCGGTAAGCAGCAATCCGGTGATTTCGTCCCGGATCAGGGCATTCAGGTCGTCGGTGGACACGAACTTGTCCCGTGCCACGCGCTCTTCCACCTTGCGGATGATATCCACCGTGGTCTGGACACCGACATCAGAGGTAACCAGGGCCTCCTCAAGCTGGTCCAGGATTTCCTCGTCCACACGGTCCTTTCCGCGGACCAGCTTGTTGAGCTTGCCGAAGAGGGATGTGCGGGTCTTTTCCAGCCCGGACTCGAGCGACTCCTGCTGTTTGGAACGATTGAAAAGGCCCATGCCGGAAGGGGAATAAGAATCAGGGATACAAAGTCCCCCGGGAACCCCGGTCAAGGGTCAGGGGATCCTGTCAGCGTCAGGACGCACGCAGAATTGAAAAAAACCGCACCATGTAGCGGAGGTAGGACCACACCAGCAGAGCGGTCGATGCCCAGAGGCAGAACTCCAGCACGGGAGGATCAGCGCGGAGCAGAGCAGCCAGCGCCGTGATGGCCACCGCCGTCACGGCCACCTTGCCCGACCACATGCTCATCACGATTTTTCCGGTCCGGGCGCGCAGGATGGCGCCTCCCGTCAGGATGACCAGGTCCCGGATGGCCATAACGGTCAGGAACCACCAGGGCAAACTCCCCTGGATGGTCAATGCCGCCACCACGAGACCGCCGCTGATCTTGTCGGCCATGGGATCGAGCACCTTGCCCCACTCGGAGACGGAATCGGACCATCGCGCTATCCGGCCGTCGAAATAGTCCGTGGCAATGGCCAGCACGATGATGATCATGATCCAGAAAAGGGGACCCTCGACCAGGATCAACCAGGTCACGGGAATGATCAGCACCAGCCGGAACATGCTCAGGATGTTGGCAGGTGTCCAGAATCGGCCCAGATCGGACCAGCCGTGGGAAGGGGAATCGCTCATGGGCGCAAGATACGCACCCCGGGGCCTTCCCGTTGCATGATCTCCACCTTCAGACCTGTCTCAATCAGCCGGTCGGAACCCGATGTCCACCATCAGTGCCGACATCGGCGCCAACCGGGCCTGCAACCGTCCGTCGGCTTCCACCACGACCTCCTGACAGAGGCCACCCACCAACCGATTGCAATACGGTCCGGCGGACAGCGACGTCTGAAGGACGTGTTCGACCGTATCCTGACTGCCGTTGATGACCACGAACCCGGCCGAACCACGGCCGAATGCAATCACGTTGCCGATGTGGTCCGGCGCGAGGGAGACGTCAGGGCCAACCCGGAGGTCAGTGTGCCCAGCACGGCTGTTGCCTGTCCCGCATCCGAAACGAGTTCGAGGGCGAACCGCGTACCCTCCACCACCGGTTCAGACAGGGCCACCTGCAGGGTGCGGGCCGAAGGGTCGTACCACGGAAGCACGTCCATTGCAGCTCCTCCGGCCACCGTCAGGGTCAGGCTCTGCACCGTCCCTGAGGCGATGATACCGGCCGTGAAGTGGGTCACCAGACCATCCGTGGCGCGCAGGATCGGCTGGAAGATGGCCGGGTCCCGGACGGTGAGCACGGAGTTGTTGTTGTCCGCCGGATTCGTCTCCGGATTGTTGGGATCGGTGGTCCAGGACGAACCCGCGGCTGTGGTCACAAAGAACTTGTACTGGACGCTCTGTCCCACCGTCAGATTCAGCAACCGGTACCACTGGCCCAGGGAATCGACCCGCAGCATGGTGGACGGGCCGCTCGTCTGCCACCCGTTGAACGTACCTGGCACGGTGACCGACGTGACGGCGGGTGCATCCGGGTAGCGGAACGGCACCGGAATCGACTGGGCACCCACCGGGATCGGGCCCAGCCCCAAGAACAACAGCAGCAGGATCGGGAAACGCTTCATGGCACGAATCAGGCTGGAATGGCTTCCCGCGTGGTCTGTCGCACCACCAGGGTCGGAGCAAATACCGTATGGGCCACAGCCGCCGCTGGCTTGTTCATCCGCTCGGTAAGCAGGTCGAAGGCCCTTGCCCCCATTTCGTGCATCGGCTGCCGCAGCGTGGTCAGCCCGAGGTAGCGGGCAATCGGCAGATCATCGAACCCGATGACCTGCACCTGGCCCGGCACATCGACACCGGCCTGTCGCATGGCATCAATGGCGCCGATGGCCTGCACGTCGGAGGTTGCAAAAACGGCGTCCGGAATCTGACCGGACCGCAACAGCTTGGTCATGCCCTCGAATCCGGATTGCTCGTTGAACCCATCGTGGTATCCGGTTGAGGAGACGATGACGCGCTCCTTGGGCAGGACGAGACCCGCCTCCTGCATGCGCGACCGGAAACCTTCCATGCGGTGGCTGGCGGGAATCGAATGGGGATTGGCCATGAGGACGGCCGGCGCCGTCATTCCGGTCGACAGGAAGTAGTCCGCGGCAATCTCGCCGCCACGCCGGTTGTCCGTGGAAATGGAATCGAATCCGGGATGATAGCAGTCCACCAGGACGACGGGCAGATCGGAGCGCTGCAGCTGTCGCTCCAGCTCGCCGCGGACGGGGGCCGAGAAAAGCATCACACCGGCCGAACGACCCCGGTGCAGCGCCTTTTCCACCTGCCCCTCGATCTCGTCGAGGGTAGGTGCCGAGAACACCAGCAGGTCGAACGACGAGGCCGACATGCGGTCCTGCAGCCCTTTGAGGACCTCGGCATAGAAATAGTTGGAAAGCATCGGCACGATGGCCGAAATCGTTTCGGTCTGGCGGCGGGCCAGGCTACGGGCCGATACGTGCGGCTGGTATCCGAGCCGTTCGGCCACTTCCAGTACTGTGGCACGCGTGGCGTCGGACACCCGCGGATTGTCGTTGAAGACGCGGGAGACCGTGGCGATGGACACGCCAGCAGCTTCCGCTATATCATAGATCGTGATTCCCAAGGCTCTCTGCAGGATGATACAGGCATCCGGATGGGGACCGCTGTCCCGACCCGATTGCTGTAAGCGCTTACATCATTGTTTCACTGATGGTAGCATTGCCCGCCGAAAAACACAACCGGGGTTCTCCGGACCGGTGTGGATCCACAGCTCCGGATACCGAGTTGGAGGGGGCGAACCGGACCATTTCCGGCCACGAGCCGTCGGTCTTCCTCCCGCTCACCACTGCTTCCGTTGCCCTTCTACCCCGATCCTGATCCCGTCGCCCCGTTGGGCTACCGCATGGCCTTCGTGATGACCGGAGACCTTTTCCGGAACTCGCGGGCCATAAAACAGCTGCGGTCATTGCATGCGAGGGGCTGGCGGGTGGATGTGTTTTTCCTGGAA
>JAQCDI010000183.1 GCA_027620595.1 Bacteroidota bacterium
GTATCCATCGGTGCGGTGTACGTGCCGCTCGAGCGGCTGAAGCGGCGGGGATTGCTCAAAGCCCGTGAGGGTGAACCGACCGACCAGCGCGGGAGTGAAGCGCGACAGGAACAGCGCCGGATAACTACCCGCCGCCACGCCGCAGATCAGGGCGATGCCGACGAAAATCAGGATGGCACTCAACAGACCTCCCGAAAGCAACGTCAGCTGTGTCCCGGCGGCCGCATTGAATGTGGGAAGGAACATCCAGACCATGCCGACGGCCAGGATCATGGACACCAGCGAAAGGACAAGCGATTCGCCGAGGAACTGCCGGATGAGTTGGGCGCGCTCGGCCCCCATCGTCTTCCGGATTCCTACTTCCCGAGCGCGCTGGGCCGAGCGCGCCGTGGCCAGGTTCATGTAGTTGATACAGGCAATGGCCAGTATGAAGAGAGCGATGGCCGAAAGCGCCCACACCGTGGTCATGCTGCCACCCGGCAGGATCTCGTTGTCCAGATGGGATTCGAGGTGGATGCTGGAAACAGGTTGCAGCAGGGTATGCACCTCGGCGCCCATGGCCTCAAGCTGTGCTCCGATGGCCTGATCGATGTATTCATCCGCCTTGTTGCGGACCACGGCGGGGTCGGCCCCGGGGCGCAGGCGCAGGTAGGAATACACCGCAAAGTTGAAATCCCCGGTAGTCAGGTCCACTCCATAGATCGGCGTCTGCAGCGTGGTGAACGACGCCAGGAAATCCGCCTTGAAGTGGGATGGTCCGGCAGCGTCCTTGATGACGCCTGTCACCGTGAAGTCATACTGGTTGTCCAGGCGCAGGACACGACCCATCGGGTCCTGGTTACCGAAATACTTGGCTGCCATGGACTGAGTCAGAACGACTGAGAAGGGGGCCTGCAACGCAGCCTCCGTTCCTGTCACGAGGTCGAATCCGAACACGTCGAAGGCAGTCGAGTCGATGAAAACGAACCCTTTCTCGAGGAACTTCACATCGTCGCGGGCCACCAGCCACATCTGCTGCGGGGGCTTCATCCGGACCACGGATTCGATCTCAGGGACGCTGGCCATCAGGCCGGGGCCCCAGCCTGAAGAGGATTGGGCGGTGTTGACCGGACCGGTACGGAATGCTCCCTCTACCGCCCACCGATGGATGTTTTCGGGCCGGTCGAAGTGCCGGTCATAGGAAGTTTCGTGGCTGATGAACAGGGCGATCACGAAGAACGCCGCCATACCCACTGTCAGACCGAACACGTTGATGAACGCGTAACCGGGCTGTTTTCGAAGGGATCGGAGGGCAATCTGGAGGTAATTCCTGAACATTCGGGAGGGGGGTGGGTAGATGGGCGTCCGGGTCTTGAACGGGTCGCCGGCCCGTGAGGTTACGCCAACGCCCCGGATCACCCTGTGCCGCTGTCATTCCCTGTGTCCATGTCTTTGTCGCTCCGACTGTTTTCCGCGCTCCTGTTGACCCTGTTCCTCTCGGCCTGCGCCGCAACCGAGCCGCCTGTCGTGGAGGCGCCCGCAGAACCGGCTCCTCCGGCCATGCCCGTTTCACCCCTCGATGCCTTCACGGCCGTGGTCCAGACCGAAGACGCGTTGGTGGTTCGCCGTGGACCGGGATCCGCAGAATCGGCACCTGCCAGAGGTTCGCTCACCTTCCTTTCTCCGTCACCTGATGGATCATCGGTGGCGGCGGCCGTGGGCGGTACCCTGTTCCTGGTCAGCCGGGCCGATGGGTCCATCCTGAAACTGGACGAAGGTCCGGCCGATAGGATCTACACGGGATCCTGGTCGGCCGATGAAGCCTTTTTCCACTTCGGCTACTACGTGCCTGCCGCCAACGGTGCCATGGGCGCCGGGGATATCCGCACGTTTGACCGCGTCAACCAGGTCGTGACCCGGGTAGGCTGCTCGGCTTCCAAGGCCGTGCTGGCCGCGCTTCCCGATGGATCCCTGCTGGTGCGCAACACGGACAACATCTACCAGGTCGAGGCCGATGGATGCGGCACGCTCAGGACGGTGGACGCCCGCAAACTCCATCACGTCTTGCCCTCGCCGGACGGCGGGTACCTGGCCTACATCCTGCGCGACCTGGTTTTCAATCGGGATCGCAGGGCCTATGAGCCGGATTCGACCCTCCACATCGAGTCCACCGCCGGTTCGGAGCCGGTCAAGGTGATCGGGGACAAGTACTCCCCTCGCAACCTCTCCTGGTCCCTGGACGGATCCGAACTCCTCTACGATGTGGCTCCTCCGGCAGACGAAGCCATGCGGGCCGTTTCCATCTACACCGTGAGCGATGGCCGCTCTTCCTATCTCATTCCTCCCTCATCGTCCCAAGCGATGACACATGCGCATTCCTCGCCAAGCGGCCGACATGTCCTCGTTCGGGTGACGGGCCAGGATGGATCCGCGGATTGGCAAGTCAAGCTTTCAGGAGCTCCGTTCGTGCAGGCACTTCCGCTGCCGGATGCGGGCACTGCGTCCATCCGGTGGGTGGGGGATGACCACCTCCTGGTGCAGGCCGAGGACGGGTCGAGTCATGTCCTTTCATTGGCAAGCGGAACGCCCGAGCGGACAGCACTGGATCGGGTCGTCCTGTGGCTCTGGCCCAGCGAGTGATCCTCCGGATCCTTCGGGCGCGACGCCAGGGAGGGCGGGTACTCCCGCAATGCTCAGCCGAGTTTTTCTTCGAGCAGGGTGCGTACCACCTGAGGATTCGCTGAGCCGCCGGTCTGTTGCATTACCTGCCCCATGAAGAAGCCCATCAGCCCGGTCTTGCCGTCGCGATACGCGGCCACACGGTCCGGATGCGCCGCCAGGACCCGATCGGCCACTTCGGCCAAGGCACCCTCGTCCGAAATCTGACGGAGTCCCTTTTTCTCGACGATAGCCGAGGCCCGTTTCCCGGTGGCCACCATGTCGGCCAGGACGTCCTTTACCTGTCGACTCGACAGCGTGTTGTCCACATGGAGGGCCACCAGTTCGGCAAAGTCGGTCGGCGAGAAGCGCAGGGCTTCGAAGCCGTCCGAAGGCAGCAGCGGCCTGAGTTCATGGATCAGCCAATTGGCCACGGCCACGGGGTTCACCCGGCGGGCAGCTTCCTTGAAGAAGATCCGTTCGTCGTCCCGGGTGGCCAGGAATGCGGCGTCCTCTGTGCTGAGTCCATGCAGCGCAATGAGTTCGATGGCCAGTTCGCGGTCCTCGCCGCTCAATTCCGCCATCGGATCCACCGGCGCGGCCGTTTCCTGCGGTTTGGCCGTTACCCTGGGCTTGGCCGGCGTCTGCTCGGGGGCCTGCTGCTTGCCCCACGAGTCGCGCAACCCGACCGTGCGGTTCCACACCCGGCGGCCTTCGGCAAAAGCCACGGGGTCCAGGTAGAAGAACCCCTGACGCTCGAACTGGACCCAGCTCTCGGGCGCTTCGGAGGCCATGCTCGGTTCGATGACCGCCTTCACGCGCTGCAGGCTGTCCGGGTTGAGGTGGTCCAGGAAGCTCTGCCCTTCCTCGACCCGGTCCGGATTGGCCACCTTGAATAACCGGTCGTACAGGTTCACATCCACTTCTACGCCCTCGGAGGCCGACACCCAGTGGATCGTGCCCTTGACGCGGCGGTCCGATCCGCTGCCGGATTTCGTATCCGGATCGTAGGTGCAGTGCAAATCGGTCACGTTGCCTTCAGCATCCTTGACCACATGCTCACACTTGATGATGTACCCGTAGCGCAGGCGGACTTCCTCGCCCGGGCTCAGGCGATGGAATTTCTTCGGCGGGTTCTCCATGAAGTCGTCCCGCTCGATCCAGATCTCGCGCGTCAGCGGCACATCGCGTACGCCTTCCTTCGGGATGTCGTGCGGCCAGTAGGAGGCTTCGAGATGCTCGACCTCTCCCTCCGGGAAATTGGTCAGGACCACCTTGAGCGGGTCGAGCACGCACATCACGCGTCGCGCCTTGTCATTCAGGTCGTCCCGCACGGCAAACTCGAGCTGCGCCATGTCCACGCGGTTGTCCGCCTTGGCCACCCCGATCATTTCGCAGAAACGGCGGATGGATGCCGCGGTGTAGCCCCGACGGCGCATGCCCGAAAGCGTGAGCATGCGGGGGTCGTCCCACCCTGCTACGAGGCCTTCCCGGACGAGCTGCAGCAGCTTGCGCTTGCTCATCACGGTGTAATCCAGGTTCAACCGGGCCGATTCGTACTGGTGCGGACGCGGCGCGTCGAACAGGTGGTCCACCAGCCAATCATAGAGCGGCCGGTGCACGTCGAATTCGAGCGTGCACAGGGAGTGTGTAATACCTTCGATGGCATCCGAGAGCGGATGGGCGAAGTCATACAGGGGATAGATGGGCCACTCATCTCCGCGGCGGTAATGCGACGCCTTCTTGATCCGGTACAGGACCGGATCGCGCATGAGCATATTGTTGGAAGCCATGTCGATCTTGGCCCGCAGCACGTGGGCGCCGTCCTCGAATTCCCCGGCACGCATCCGGGCAAAGAGGTCCAGGTTTTCCTGCACGCTGCGATTCCTGTACGGGCTGTTCGTGCCGGCTTCGGTCACGGTCCCGCGGGTCGCCCGAATCTCATCCCCCGACTGGCTGTCCACATAGGCCAGGCCCTTGCGGATGAGCTCGCAGGCCAGGTCGTAGAGCTGCTCGAAATAATCCGAGGCGTAGTATTCGTGCTCATTCCAGTCGTAGCCCAACCAACGGATATCCCGCTTCATGGCCCGGACGTACTCCATGTCCTCCGTTTCCGGATTCGTGTCATCGAACCGCAGATGGCAGCGTCCTCCATACTCCCGGGCCAACGTGAAATTGAGCACGATGGCCTTGGCATGCCCGATGTGCGGGTAGCCGTTGGGCTCGGGGGGGAAACGGGTGATGATGTCGCCCGAGACGCGTCCCGACTTCAGATCCTCGTCGATGATCTGCTGGATGAAATGTCGGCTTTCCTTGCCGGCGGGAGATGCGTTGGAGTCAGCCACGGGATGCAACGGATGGTCGGAGGGCGCACAATGAAGGGCATGAACGACCCCGAAACTAAAAAAATCCCCCGCCGTGTATATCTCGGCCCGTTTTACTGCACGATAAATCCATGACCGTCCACGCCCGAACAGAGCGTCTCATCCTGCGCGATTGGTGTTCCGACGACGTGGATGCCTATGCGGCCATCGTGGCCGATCCGGATGTCATGCGTTTCATCGGGGACGGGCTGCCGCGGGATCGCTCCCATGCCGAGGCCTTTGTGGTCTCCATGATGGCGCATCAAAGCAGCCGCGGATGGATGCGGTTCGCTGTTTAACACGCCGAAACCGGTGCCTTGGTGGGTTTTTCAGGATTCGAAGACAAGGGCGGAGAAGCCCTGGATTTCGGGTGGCGTCTGGGACGGGACTGGTGGGGCGGCGGATATGGCTTTGAAGCGTCTGCAGCCGCACTCTGGGTAGGCCGCAACACGTTCGGCCTGAAGAAGATCATTGCCCACTCCTATCCCGAGAATACCGGTTCCGTGCGCATCATGCAGAAAATGGGCATGTCGTTCCTCGGAGATTCCGCGTACAATGGCCAGCCGCTTGTCGTCTACGGATTCCCAGAGGAATGGCCTGACGGCTGGCGCCCCTGAATGATTGTGGGCGAACCCCGTGTGGATCACGTCCCCCGCTGAAACAGGAAGCGGCGCCGGG
>JAQCDI010000184.1 GCA_027620595.1 Bacteroidota bacterium
CTCCGACGCCATCGGCGGCTTCAACTCGTTCCTGTCCAACACCAAGAAACACGACAAAGACGGCCTCTTTACCCTAATCCTGTTCAACGAGAACTACGACATCATTCATCATTCCCGCCCGCTCGAAGAGATTGAGCCGCTCAACGATCGAACCTATCAGCCAGCCGGCTTGACCGCACTGCACGATGCCGTTGGCATGACGATGATCAAGGCGCTGGCCTCGTTCAAAGCGAAGGATCCTGCCGTTAAGCCCTCCGGCGTTACCGTGGCCATCCTGACCGACGGCGAGGAGAACGCCAGCAAGCAGTTCAACACCAAGCAGGTGGCCGCGCTCATCGACGAAGCCCGCGAACAGCATGGCTGGCAGTTCGTATTCCTGGCAGCCAATCAGGATGCTGTTTTGGCAGCAAGTGAATTGCACATTCCGGCTTTGGATGCCGTCAACTTTGACGCGACCGATGAAGGCGTGCACCTCGCCATGAACGACCTGTCGGCATACGTGGCCGAACGGCGCAGCTACCAGAAAGGAAACTGATCCAGAAGCATCGCTGACCATGAAAACCTGCGACCAATGCGGTAATCCGGTATCTCCCGAGCTGTTCATCTGCCCGTATTGCGGCGGACAGGAGCTCGACGTGCCTTCCGGGCATCTGGTCGAGCGAACCCTGGACCTGGGCCACGCCGGCCTGACCACCCAGGAGGCGCGCCACCGCCTTTCTGACGCCATCAACATGGCCGCCTACAAAGGTGAGGATGTCCTTTGTGTCATCCACGGCTATGGCTCGTCGGGCGAAGGCGGCCGCATTGCCTCCATGGTGCGCACAGAGGCTACGCGCGCGCATGCCACGGGTCAATTGAAGGGCTGGGTACCCGGCGAAGAACTCGGCACCCGTTCGCAACGGGTACGGGAACTGGAGCGCCGTCTGCCTGCGTTGGGGACCCTCGACAGGTGGCAGCGCAGCAACCCCGGTGTTACACTCTTCATCATCCGCTGACCTCCATCGCCCGAGCGCCTGCCTTTCTTTGCGGTTCGCCCGTACATCCAATCCTCATGCCGAACATGAACGAAATCATCTGCCCCAACTGTCACAAAGCATTCAAGGTTGATGAGGCCGGATACGCCACGCTCCTGCAGCAGGTGCGGGACAAGGAGTTCAACCGCCAACTCGAAGAGCGCCTCGAGGCGGCCAAACGGGACAAACTGAGCGCCATCGAGCTGGCCGAGAGCCGGTTGCGGAGCGAACTGCAGAAGGAAGCGGCGTCGAAGGATACTGAAATCCAGCGGCTGCAAGCCCAGCTGCAGTCCGGCGAACTGGCGCAGAGGCTGGCCGTGCGGGAGGCCCTGACCGATGTGGAAAAGGAGCGGGACAAGCTCAGGAACGACCTCGAGCAGGCCCGACTGCGGAGCGAGCTGTCCGAGAAATCCCTCAAGGACAAGTTCGAGACCCAGATCAAGGACCGCGACGACGCCATCGAGCGCCTCAAGGACATGAAAGCCAGACTCTCCACCAAGATGGTCGGAGAAACCCTGGAGCAGCACTGTGAGACCGAGTTCAACCGCATGCGGGCCACCGCCTTCCCGCGGGCCTATTTCGAGAAGGACAACGACGCCCGCTCCGGGAGCAAGGGGGACTTCATCTTCCGCGACCTGGACGAAGGCGGCACGGAAATCGTGTCGATCATGTTCGAAATGAAGAACGAGAGCGACGCCACGGCCACCAAGAAGAAGAACGAGGACTTCTTCAAGGAGCTGGACAAGGACCGCACGGAGAAAGGCTGCGAGTACGCCATCCTTGTCTCCCTGCTCGAGCCCGACAACGAGCTCTATAACACCGGCATCGTGGACGTATCACACCGCTACCCCAAGATGTATGTGGTTCGCCCGCAATTCTTCCTTCCCATGATCACACTGCTCCGGAACGCTGCCCTCGGCTCCCTGGAGTTCAAGCGGGAGTTGGCCATTGTCAAAGCGCAGAACCTGGACATTACCCACTTCGAAAACGACCTCGAGACCTTCAAGAACGCGTTTGCCAAGAACTACGACCTGGCTTCGCGGCGGTTTGCCACGGCCATCGAGGAAATCGACAAGTCCATCCAGCACCTCGAGAAGACGAAAGAAGCATTGCTGGGGGCGGACCGCAACCTGCGATTGGCCAACGACAAGGCCCAGGACGTGACCATCCGCAAACTCACCCGCGGCAATCCGACGATGCAGACCAAGTTCGAGGAGCTGGGGGGAGAATAGGAAGAGGCCCTGGTCAAGCCGGGGCGTTCAGAACCCGAACTGCCAGCCGAGGCGCAGGTGAGGGTAGACCGGGATCTCACCCGCATCGTCGTTGAACTTCTGCACTTCCCGGTCCAGGTCGGCCTGGAACTGCGGGATGCTGGCAATGAGGCCCGTGGCTTCCATTTCGAGTTCGGGCGAACCGATGGACACACCGAACGCGAAGTTGAACCCTTTGCCCATCCAGCCCATCATGATGGTCGGTTTCATGTCGCCGTAGGTGAACTTCGCTGTCAGCGACTCCAACTGGTCCGTCGAATACTCGCCATCGCCCAGCTCGAAGAGATCTCCTGTCGAGAACTCCAGATTGCCGTCCGCCGACGCGCCGCCGATCTGGATACCGCCGGCGAGCGCAAACTTGCCGCCGAACGGATGCAGGGTCAGCAGTACCAGTCCCCCCTGCAGCGCCGGGTCGTACGAAAGCGTCGTGCCCAGGTCGTCCGTTTCATTCACCTCCTCAAGCGGAAAGAAATTGTACTCCGCCGACAGTCCGATCCGGTCGGTTGCCCGGTAGGAAAGGCCCAGTCCCACGCCCATGGTCGAAACCTGGGGACCGACCGAAAGCTTGCTCTGGGCACTGGCGGGAGCTGATGCAGCAAAAGCCAAGGCAATGGCCAGCAATGCGTTACCAATGATGCGGCGATGTGTCATGGGAGGATGTCTGAAGTGTGGAGTAGTCGTATTCGTACGTGCAAAATTAGCTCCGGAATACCGACCAAATAGCCGTCCGTACAGAAAAAGGTTCGCCCCCGGATCGACACGCTCAATCGGCTTGCGGAGTCCATGGGAAAGTCGGTTTCTGACCTGCTCGGTGCATGAGACCTGCATATGTAAACGCTCCCGGCCCGCGGGGCCTCAGCCGCAATCCCCTCGGCGGAACGCCGCCGGTTCGCACGCAAATCCGTCCACGGCCCAGAGTCCCACACCGTCGGTACGGGCATTCTGCTGCGCCTCCAGGTAGTGGTCGGTATAGCGCACGTTGGGCGGATAGGTGGCCATCAAGGCCCACCCCTCGCGCACCAGGCGCCAGTTGACCAGCTCACCGCCCGCCCATAGGTACCCCAGGATGCGGTCGTAGCGGTCCGTTCGGTCCACATCGAATTCCACGGTGATCGAGCTGCCGATGGGCGTCATGTCGGTCAGCGCCTGCGTGGCTGCCGGACCGAAGGGCTGCTGCCCCCGCTCGGGCGTGTCGATGCCGATCAACCGGATACGGCCCACCGGCGGACAATGGATCGTGTCCCCGTCGATGATCCGCTCCACCTGGCAGTCGGCCGTTTCCCCACCAGGACGCAGGCCACTGCGGTTCGCCGCCATCCCCTCGAGGCCGGCGGCATCAGGCACAACGGCCTCCGCTCCTCGCAGAGCGTCATCGGCGGGCTGATCTGCCGCCGCTCCCCCATCCCAGCGCTGCCAGGCCAGGTAGAGCAGAACGCCGATCAGGAGGAAAAGCAGGATGCGGAACGTGGTTTTCATTGCGCGTTGAGCGTTGGACGCCAGGATGTCCTCATTCCCCTACCACCCGCAGCACGCCGCGCATCGTGAAGGCGTGCCCCGGGAAGGTGCACAGGAATTCGTAGGTGCCGGGCTGGGTGGGCGCCTGGAAGTAGATGGTCTCCCTGGTCCCGGGCTCCAGCAGCGAGGTGTGGAAGAGCACCTGATCCGAGTCCGGGACATAGCCCTTGTCTGGCCCTTCCAGACCGAGACGCAGCGCCGCATCACCAATGGCGTCCGAGGCGCCGGGAGCCACGACGACGAAATTGTGCATCATGTCGTCGTCGTTGTCGAGCACCAACTCAACCCGGCTGCCCGCCTTGACATCGATCGACGTCCTGTCAAACTGCAGGCCCGGTAGCGGGTGCACGGTGATGCTCACATCCGCCGCACCGTTCCATGACGCCGGCATCGTGGTCTGGCGCTTGGCCAACATTTCCCTGGTGGCGGCCGCACCGTCCGATGAGCCTTCAATGGGCTTCACCGGCGCCGGAATGCGCATCTTGGCGCCGGTCGGGATCTCGTTGAGCGTGTAGTAGGCGGTATCGTGGAGCAGCGGTTCGCCCGATTCGGAACGCAGGGCCGGGAGCTTCAGCTCATGGATGTAGCCCTTGCGAAGGCCACCCACCGAGATGCGTGCCTTCAGGCCGTCCTCCGACACCTCGACGGCCCGAACCGGCAGCGTTTCCTGGTTGATCGGGTCGCTGCCATACGTGCTGTGGTACTGATACGTGAACCCTGATGCCTGGTAGGTGGCCAGGTCGGCGGCTGTCGCCCGGTCCACCGGTTTGGTGAACGTGAGCTCGAAACCATCGGAGCGCGCTTCTACGGAGTGGATCTCGAAGGGCACGAGTCCGGTCCATTCCAGGCGCTGCAACCCGTAGGGCTCACGGCCGGTGGATCCCCAACCCCGACTCGTCATACCGACATACATCGAACCATCCTTGCCCCAGACCATGCGCAGCACGCCCGAGGAGAAGCCCTGACGGAACGGGAAGGCCGCGCCCTGCAACACGCCATTGACCTCCTCGAGCGCAACGCGGGCAATGTTGCTCATCGACTGGTCGCCAATGAAGAGTTGACCTGCAAAGGGGCCGAACGTGCCTTTGGTGGTGTCGGCCAGGATGTCGGAGGTGGAGTTGCCCAGGATGGAGTGTGGCAGCCAGACCGCCGGAAGCTTGAGGTCCGGCACCTGTGCTTTGACTTCAACCATCGGAAGACCCGAGTCCGGTACGTCTTCCGGCTTGATGGATAGGGGCGAACCGGGTTGGTCCGTCCAGCGAAGCCCGGCCGGGTTGCCAACGAAGTCCCCCTTCTCGACATGCGTGATGTATCCCGAGCCGATCCAGTCTCCCTGGTTCTCCCCGTAGAATACCTCTCCTTCCATGTTGAATCCGAAGCCCGCCGGAGAGCGCATTCCCGTGGCGATGGGCGTCATCTGCCCGTCCGGCGTGATTTCGAGCATCCAACCGCGCCATTTCGAGAGGCTCGCGCCGTACCCGATCCAGGCCAGGTTGAGCGTCACGATCATCGTGCCGTCGGGCCGGATGAGCGGACCGTAGGAATACTCGTGGTAGTTGCCTTCGAGCGGCCAGCTGTAGACGGTTTCGTAGCGATCGGCCACGCCGTCTCCGGTCAGATCCCTCAGGCGCGTCAGCTCGCCGCGCTGTGCGGTGTAGATCACGCCGTCGCGATAGGCCACGCCCAGCGCTTCATGCAGTCCATGGGCGAACCGCTTGAAATCGGGTCGCGCTCCGGCCGGGTTCTTGACCAGCCAGATGTCGCCTCGCCGCGTGGACACGGCCAGTTGCCCGTCGGGCAGGACGTCGAGGCCCCCGACTTCCAGGATGACGCCCTCCGGGATGGGTACGGTCGTGATGCGGTAGAAAT
>JAQCDI010000185.1 GCA_027620595.1 Bacteroidota bacterium
TTTTGTTCGCTTCCCGTCCGCTTTTCATGGAAGCCTGTATCAATAATTGGTCAACCGTGAAAAGGCGTCCCGTCTGTCGGATCAAATCCGGCAACAGGCGTTCAGATAACTCCTATCAGCGGTTGACCTTCCATCCGTAACCATATGTCCAACGCTGAACCCATCAGGACTGGATCCCCCATGCCACAGGGATCCTCCCTCGCAACCACCTGGCATATCCCCGTGGAGGGGATGACCTGTGCCGCCTGTGCCCTCCGAATTGAGCGTCGGTTGGGCAAGACGGAAGGCGTTTCACAGGCCGGAGTCAATTATTCAGCAGCCGAGGCCGTTGTTTCCCTGGAGGAAGGGGGGCCTACGGTTCGCCAGTTGGTCGACGTCATTCGTCGCACCGGGTATGATGTCCGTACGTCCAAAGCGGAAACACGGTTTGAAGGCTCCGATGCCCGACAGCGGGCGGAAGCGCTGAAACAAGAACTGGAGCAGCGCAACGGCGTCGTGGACGTGGAATTGGCCGACACGGATGCCGGCGTCGACGTGGCCATTGCCTACCTGCCGGTCATGATGGGCGGTGGGGAGCTCTCGCGGCTCATCGGAGCTCACCGCCCCGAGGTTGAGTTGGACCTGACGAGCCCGGAGGATGAGGCCCGGAGCAAGGAGCGCAGCATGCGCACCCGGCTGGTCGTGAGCGTCGTCTTCAGTGTTCCGCTGGCCATTCTCGCCATGGCGCACGGCGCCTGGCACATCCCGTGGGAGCCCTGGATCCAGTTTGCGCTGGCCATTCCGGTGGTCATCTATTCCGGTCAGCCTTTTTTCGCCGCCGCTTGGACCTCCGCCCGGCACGGAGCCACCGACATGAATACCCTCGTTGCCCTGGGTGTCGGTTCTGCCTTCGGGTACTCCGCCGTGGCCGTTGTTCGTCCGGAGTGGGTGATTTCCGATGGGATGCCACCGCTTTATTTCGAAGCGGCCGCCCTGATCGTGACATTCATCCTGGTGGGACGATTGTTGGAGGAGCGGGCCAAGGGCAGGACGGGTGAGGCCATCGCTCGACTCAAAGCACTGCAGCCGAACGAAGCCCGGGTGGTTCGGGGCGGTGTGGAGACCGTGATTCCGGCAGCCGATGTGGTACTCGGGGATCGGGTCAGGATTCGGCCAGGGGAACGCATTCCGGTGGATGGCAGGATCATCGAGGGGCAAAGCCCTGTGGATGAAGCCCTCGTAACGGGGGAATCATTGCCGGTCCAAAAGACGATCGGAGACCGGGTGGTGGGTGGTACGACCAACACCAGCGGCGTGCTGCTGGTGGAAGTGACGCGCATCGGCCCCGACACCCTGCTCAGCCAGGTGACCCTCCTTGTGGCGCGGGCCCAGGCAACCAAGGCCCCGGTGCAGCAGCTGGCCGATCGGGTAGCTGCCATTTTCGTCCCCACCGTCATGGTCATTGCCACGCTCACCGCGGTGGTCTGGGCCATGGTCGGCCCTGAACCCCGACTCGACCACGCGTTGCTCCGATTTGTTTCGGTGTTGATCATCGCGTGTCCCTGCGCGCTTGGCTTGGCTACTCCGACGGCCATCGTGGTCGGTACCGGAAAAGCAGCACGACGCGGTATCCTGATCCGCGACGCCGCAACACTGCAGCGTCTGGCTTCCGTGCAGATGGTGGCCACGGACAAGACGGGCACGTTGACCACCGGAGAGCTGTCGCTGGCCGAAAGCCATGCGGTATTGGCAGAGGGTCCATCCCGGTTGCTGGAATGGGTGGCGTCCCTGGAGCAGGTTTCAGAGCACCCCATCGGCCAGGCATTGGTCCGCGCGGCCAAACAGCAGGAGGCCGTGCTGGCGGAACCGACCGAGGTAGTGGTAGCCCCTGGCATGGGACTTTCCGGAGTGGTTTCCGGGCGAACCGTGCTCGCCGGGACGGAGCGGTTCCTTGAGCAAGCGGGTGTGCAGGCCGAGGCTGTGCCACCGCACATCATCGGTTCGGTGGTTCACGTGGCCGTCGATGGTCATTATGCCGGATGGCTGGAGGTGAGGGACACCATCAGGCCGGAATCGGCCGAAGCCGTACGCAGACTGGCCGCCATGGGCATTCCTTCCCACATGCTGACAGGGGATCGCGCCCCAGCGGCGCAGCAGGTGGCCGACCGCCTGGGCATCGCATCGTGGGACGCCGGCCTGCTTCCCGATCAGAAAGTAAAGCGGGTTGCTGAACTCGGTAAGGAAGGCACCGTGACCCTCATGATCGGAGACGGGATCAACGATGCCCCGGCGCTGGCGGCGGCGGACATCGGCGTGGCGGTGCAATCCGGCACCGACGTGGCCAGGGAAGCCAGCGCCGTCACACTCATGAAGGGGGACCTGCGTCTGGTTCCGGAGGCCATCGGTCTGGCCCGGGATACCATGCAGGTCATTCGACAGAATCTTTTTTTTGCCTTCGTGTACAACGTGATCTGCATTCCCGTTGCCGCGGGGGCTTTCTATCCGCTCTTTGGCTGGTTGCTCAGCCCCGTACTGGCATCCGCAGCCATGGCGCTCAGCAGTATCTCAGTGGTGTCCAACAGCTTGCGGCTCCGGCAGCAGCGTGGACCCCTCCTCACAAAACCCTCTGAATGAATCCCATGAAAGTCGCGCTGGAAATGGACGGAATGAGCTGCAACCACTGCAGGATGGCCGTCGATCAGGCCCTCGAGCAGGTGTCAGGTGTGGAATCCAAGGAAGTAGGCATCGGAACGGCGGTCATCACGACCTCCGACTGGAATGCCATCCGGGCCCGTGTGGAGGAAGTCCTCGAAGAAGAAGGCTACCCGTTGCGCAAGGCCACATCGACGGCCGACTGAGCGGCGGTCGGGCTCAGCCCCTCAATACGGCAATCATCTCCTCGACAGAGGTGAACTTGACCCTGGGGCGCCCTGACGCGGCGCCACGGGCGGACTCCAGTTCATCCAGACGCAGCCAGTCCTGGTAGGAGAAAAGGTTGGGCTGGCGGGAACGAACGAGTGGCTCGATGTCCGTCTCCGTGGGCGCGAAATGGCGCCCTGCGGAAAGATCCTCCAGCATGCACTCTACGGTCTCTACCGCATCCGGTTTGTTCGTACCGATGACACCGGACGGTCCGCGCTTGATCCATCCCCCGGTGTAACAACCTGGCACGGGTACGCCGTCGTCGGACGTGACGCGGCCCTTCTCGTTGTGGATTACACCCCAGGCATCGTGGAATGGGAGGCCCGGGAGGGCCACACCGCGATACCCGACGGAGCGGAAAACCAGGCCCACCGGCCACTCGAACGTCTCGCCGGTGGATCGGGCGTTCAGCCGACCTGAGCCGGAATCCTCGATGCGGTTCCTGCCAACGAGCATGCTGCCCACGGCGCCACGTCCGTCGTCCCTCAGTTCCAAGGGAGAAACAAGGAACCGGATCTGACAGGTTCGTGACGCGTCCGGCTTCGTCCCGCCACGGAAACTGTTCAACACATCCAGCTTGGAGGTGGTGGTGCGGTCGGGATTTGCCTCCAGATCAGCCGCCGAATGCTGGTCCAGGTCCATTTCCTCGTCGTATGTCACCGCGGAGGCGTCTTCCAGTTCACCCATTTCCTTGACCTCCTTGAGGGTAAAGGCGGCCTGCGCAGGCCCGCGGCGGCCCATGAGGATGACCTCCTTGACCCGGCTCTCGGCCAGGGCATCGAGTGCATAGTCGGCAATGTCCGTCGTCTTGAGTTCGTCGATCGTTTTGCAAAGTATGCGGGCCACATCGATGGCCACGTTGCCGACACCCACTACTGCCACGCGCTCCTGACTCAGATCGAACTCCAGATGGCGGAAGTCGGGGTGGCCATTGTACCAGGCCACGAACTCGGTGGCCGAGTGGGAACGTGCCAGATCCTCTCCCGGGATACCCAGGGGGCGGTCCACCTGCGCACCGGTCGAGAAGTAGACCTGGTGGTAGTGGGCCTGCAGATCCTCCAGTGTCACGTCGGAGCCATATTCCACATTTCCGAAGAACCGGAAGGATGGATTCGATGCGGTTCGATCGAACACACGCGTCACATTCTTGATTTTCTCGTGGTCAGGGGCCACGCCGGCACGAACCAGGCCATGCGGGGTGGGGAGCCGGTCATAGACGTCCACCCGAACATGGAGGCCTTCCTGTTTGAAGAAGTGTTCCGCAGCGTAGAAGCCGGCAGGACCGGCTCCGATGATGGCAATGCGCCAGGGGTGCTCGGCGGTTCCGGGTGTAGACATGGGCCAGACGGGTACGAGTGGAACGGGCGGGAAGGACCGGGGTGCATCCGGACCGGGTCAAGGTAGCGCGATGGGCCCGATACCGGCAAGGAGGGTTTCCCTTTGCTGGCTGTCGGGTCGAGGGGCCGTTCCGGCGCCTGTTGCCGGGTGGGAAACAGGCGGTTCTGGCAGGGGTTGGCAAGGCTTTCCTTGACCCCGAAGTTCGTGCTGCCATTTTCCTTCATGTCCGCTTCTCGCCCGGGAGGGCAGCCATGGCTGCTGATCCTCCTGCCGTGTCTGGCGGTGTCGATGTGGTGGGTGGTCCCGGCTGCAGCACAGGACGAGGCAGGGAGGGGTGTTTCCTTCCTTCCGGAGCGGACGGACACCCTGCTCGTGGTGGGCCCTGGACCATTTCTCGTTCGTCCATTCCTTTCGTTGCCCCTGCTCGGTTTGCGGATCAATGGAAAGACCGTGGCCACGGAGGAAACCCTCATCGAAGCCCGGGATGGTCTCGTCACGTTTCCCGGCATTGCACCTGATTCCCTGCTCCAGGTGATCATTCGGTACCGCTATGTGCCGCTATCACTTACGCGGGAATGGGCGGCCTGGCCGTCAGCGCAGGACTCCCTGGGCGATGGGCGAACCCTGCCGCCACCGGATCCGATGCCCCACCGGCTGGAAACGCGGGGGTCCATTTCCCGCGGGGTCTCGGCAGGAACGGGAAGGGACGCTCGAGTGGAGTCGGGTCTGCGCCTGCAGGTGGCGGGAGACATTGCGCCAGGCATCCGTCTGGACGCCGCCCTGACCGATGAAGACACGCCCCTGGTGCCGGAAGGAGTGACGCGTCAGTTGGACCAGTTCGACCGGATCCGCATCGGCATTGAGGGCAAGGCTGGAAGGGTGGAGTTGGGCGACTACGATGCGCTGCTGGACGGGACTCACCATGCACGACTTGATCGTCGCTTGCAAGGCGCTGGGCTGACGACCCGCAACATGGATTCGCCCATCGGCGTGCTCCAAGTCAAAGCCGGAGCTGCCGTATCACGCGGCATCTTCCGCAGCATGGTGCTTCCGCTTCAGGACGGCATCCAGGGCCCATACCGGTTGACGGGAGCCGAGGGAGAACGGTTCATCCTCATCATTCCGGGGACCGACCGGGTGTATCTGGACGGAGAGCGGTTGGCACCGGGACCGGATGCGGACTACGTCCTGGATGTGGCCACGGCGGAGCTCACATTCACGGCCCGACGCCTGGTACGGGCAGGGCAACGGGTCGTGGTGGAATTCGAGTACACCACGCAGCGCTTCACCCGAACGCTGGCGTTTGCAGAAGCGGGAGGTGTGTGGACTTCTGCTGCCGGCCGACCCCTGCTCGGGTGGGGGGTGGCCAGGATTCGGGAAGCTGATGGGGACGCTTTTTC
>JAQCDI010000186.1 GCA_027620595.1 Bacteroidota bacterium
CCATTCCGTGGAGAGGACAGTCAGGCTCATGGCCCGCTCCCTGCGCGGGGACTTCGGGATCGAGACGCCGCACATTGCCGTCCTTGGGCTCAATCCACATGCTGGTGACGGAGGCGTCCTGGGCCGGGAGGAGATCGAAATCATCACGCCTACCCTGGTGTCCCTGGCCCACGAAGCGCACCTGACCGGACCATTTCCGGCCGACGGCTTTTTCGGGAGCGGTGCGTGGAAGCACGTGGACGGGGTGATTGCCATGTACCACGACCAGGGGCTGGCGCCGTTCAAGGCCCTTTCTTTCGGCCGCGGCGTCAACGTATCCGCAGGACTTCCGATCGTGCGGACTTCCCCAGATCACGGGACCGGGTTCGACATTGCGGGTTCAGGCAAAGCCGATCCTTCGAGTCTCAAGGCAGCCCTGCTCATGGCTGCCGGTATTGCCCGGCATCGGGCCAACGTCCACTGACAAGGTTCACCCGTATTCCGCTCCCGGGCGGGCGATAGCCGCATGAAGCAGGTTCAACCGTATTCTGCCCTGGCCAGTGTCTACGATCTGGTGATGTCCCACGTGGATTACGAGGGCTGGGCTGATTTCCTGGTCCATCTCGTGGATATGCACCTGCCTGAGGCATCGGGATTGCGCGCCCTGGAATTGGGGGCCGGAACCGGCTTGCTGACCGACGCTCTCTACGACGCGTCGGACTGGGACCTGACGCTTTCCGATTACAGTCCCGACATGCTGGCGGCCGCAGGTCGCCGTTTTCCTGACGGCGATGTGGCCATCCGTCACCTGGACTTCGGAGGGGAGTGGAAGCTGGGAGCAGAGACCTTCGACATCATCCTGCTCATGTATGACGGGTTCAACTATCTGCTCGAGCCGGCCGGCGTCCATGCGCTTCTCCGCGGTGTGACGGCCCATCTGGCACCGGGAGGGCTGTTCCTGTTCGACCAGAGCACACCGCACAATTCCATCAACAACGCCGAGTTTTTTGAGGATGAGGGGGAGGAGGACGGCTTCGAATACCGCCGGACGAGCCATTTTGACCCCGCGTCAGCCATCCACACCACCGCGTTTGACATCAAGACGCCGACGGGTCGCTTCCATGAGGAGCATCGACAGCGGGCCTGGACACGGGCAGCGGTCGAGGCATTGTTAGCAACGCATCCGCTGGAGGTGGTGGCCTCGTTTGACGGATTCAGTCTTGATCCGGCCCATGACGAAAGCGAGCGGGTACATTGGGTGCTGAAACGTCCCGCCTGATCCGTGGCAGGTCCATTCGCGCACGCACGTCCAGCCCCTATATTGCTGGCTCTTCCCATTCCTTCCGCCACCCCAAGCGCCCTGTGATCGAGCTCCAGCAAGTGTCCATCGGTTTCGACACGCCCGACGGGCGTCGTCGACCCGTGCTCGAGAACGTTTCCCTGCATATCGAGCGAGGGGAACTGGTTTACCTCGTCGGCCCGACCGGATCGGGCAAGAGCTCCCTCCTGCGCCTCCTGTATATGGAGAACCGACCGGATCACGGAGTGGTCCAGGTGGCCGACATGCGATCGGATACCATCAAGCCGTCGGAAATTCCGTATCTGCGGCGCTCCCTGGGCGTGGTGTTCCAGGATTTCCAGCTGCTGCCCGACCGCAGCGTGTTCGACAACGTGGCTTTCGCACAATACGTGACGGGGCACAACGGCAAGGCGGTAAAGAGCAAGGTCCTGCACGTGCTCTCCCGGGTCGGCCTGTCGCACAAGCGGCGGCAGTACCCGCACCAACTCAGCGGGGGAGAGCAGCAGCGCGTGGTCATTGCCCGGGCTATCGTAAATGATCCCTGGATCATCCTGGCCGACGAACCGACGGGCAATCTGGATCCGACGGTTGCGGACGAGATCCAGCGCCTCCTGGTGGGCCTGCATCGCAGCGGCATGACCGTGGTCATGGCCACCCACGACTACCGGCTGGTGCGCAACTTCCCTTCGCGAACCCTGGCCGTGATGAACCGGCAGATCGTGGAAGTGGACCCGCGGTCGTTGAAGTCATAGGAAGGACCCTTTTCATGGGTTTGCTAGGGCAACCCCATCGGGTTATATTGGCGCCTATTCAATGAAAAGCGGCCTTTCGGGGATCCGCCCCGGTCGTCTTCCCGGTTTGTCGAATCGGTTCCCTGCTCCCCAGGCAAGGGTCCAGTGCTGGAGGGAAGAAGCCCGACCGGCGGCCCGCTGACGGGTCGGCTCTTCCCGGCATGTGTATGTTGCGTATCTCCTGGACCATACGGGCTTCCTCCCGCGTGTGTCCCTTTCTGCCGGGCCCTGCCGACCTTCCCTGCAACCTTCCGGAACCAATCTCCTGATCCATGGAAATCCTCGAGCACTTTATTGAGATCGCCAACGGCTTCCTTTCCCCGATCCTCGTGATCGGACTCCTGGGCGCCGGTGCCTTCCTGACCGTCCGCCTCGGTTTCATCCAGTTGCGACGCCTCGGCCACGGGTTTGCCGTGACCACCGGGAAATACGACGATCCCAACACGCCGGGAGACGTATCCCACTTTCAGGCCCTTACGACCGCCCTTTCGGCCACGGTTGGAACAGGAAACATTGCAGGTGTGGCGCTGGCCATCCACTGGGGCGGCCCCGGCGCCCTGTTCTGGATGTGGGTCACGGCATTGCTCGGGATGGCCACCAAATTCTCCGAGGTCACGCTGGCGCAGCACTATCGCATTGACATGGCCGGCGGCGCCAAATGGGAAGGTTCGGTTGCAGGCGGACCGATGTACTACATCGAGAAAGGCATCAAGGAGGTCTTCGGCTGGAATTGGAAGCCGGTGGCCATGTTCTTTGCCTTCATGCTCATGATCACATCGTTCTTCACGGGGAACGCCATCCAGTCCAACACGATTGCCACACAGGTGGCCGACAACTTCGGTATTGCCACCTGGATTACCGGACTCGTGACCGCTGGCATCGTGGGAGCCGTCATCATCGGAGGGATTACCCGTATCGGACGCGTAACCGGCATCCTGGCCCCTGTCATGGCGGCCATCTATGTGACGGCGGCACTGGTCGTCCTGATCATCAACTTCCAGGACGTCATTCCTGCGTTTGGCACGATTGTCAGCGAAGCATTCAATCCGACAGCCGGCGTTGCCGGGACGGGAATGGGCGTCTTCCTGTTCACGCTCCGGTATGGTGTCCAGCGCGGTCTGTTCTCGAACGAGGCCGGACAGGGTTCCGCACCGATTGCCCACTCGGCAGCCAAGACGGATGAACCGGTGTCCGAAGGCGTCGTGGCTCTCCTTGAGCCGTTCATCGATACGATCGTGATCTGCACGATGACCGGTCTGGTCATCGTGTCGACCGGGGTGTTCGAGGCCAAGGTTCCGACGACGATCTCGCTGAATGACGGCAACATCTCCTTCGTCCAGTACGATGCCGACGGCATGCATTCTGGCGCTGCCGAGCCGGCTGAAGTCTTTGTGACCGATGGGGTTCCGTCTACGGATAATGGTTCGCTCTTTGCGTACTACGATATCAGCGTGGACCGCTTCTTTGTCGATGCCGAACAGTCCATTCCCTTTACGGGCACCATTCTTCCCGGGCAGGACAAGGCTGTTGCGGCCGATGGCTCCGAAACCACCGTGCTCTATGGGGATGCTGCCCGAAACAGTTCGCCCCTGACCACGCTCGGATTCGAGAAAGGACTCGAACCTGTCGGTCTGTCGTGGTTGGGTAAGTGGGTGGTTCTGGTTTGTGTGTTCCTGTTTGCGGTTTCGACCGCCATCTCGTGGAGCTACTACGGGGACCGCTGCGCCAACTACCTCTTCGGCAAGAAGGCCATCCTGCCCTACAAGTTCATCTTCCTGGTATTCCACTTCCTGGGTGCCGTGCTCGCCGTGACCACCATTTGGGACCTCGGGGACGTAGCGCTCTCGCTCGTTACCCTGCCCAACGTGATCACCCTGATCCTGCTTTCGGGTCTGCTCAAGAAGATCACCGACAGTTACTTCCAGCGGAAGCCCTGGGAAACGGAAGGTCACGTCTGAGCCACCCGGTCCTGACGCGCGAACCGCCATGCACCAGGTCCACGTTGTAGACCACCCGATCCTGAAGCGGGACCTGACGGTCCTGCGCCGGGCGGAGACCCCCTACGGGGTCTTCCGCTCGACGCTCAGCGACATTTCCTCGATCCTGGCCTACGAAGCCCTTCGGGAGCTTCGCATGCGGGAAGTGCCCGTCGACACCCCGCTCGAGGCCACCACGGGCCATGTAGTAGACCAGCGCGTCATCGTAGTGCCCATCCTCCGTGCGGGGCTGGGCATGATCGACGGTTTCGTACGGTTCATGCCGGAAGCACGCGTTGGGCACCTGGGCATGTACCGGGATGAGCAAACCCACGAGCCCGTGGATTACTACTCCAGCATTCCCCCGGGAATCGAGGAGTCCCTCGTGTTCGTGGTGGACCCCATGCTGGCTACGGGTGGCAGTGCTTGCGGCGCCATCCGGCACCTGAAAGACGTCGGTGCCCGTCGCATCGTGCTGGTCACCCTGGTTTCCGCGCCCGAGGGCATCGCCTTTGTCCACGCCGAGCACCCCGATGTGGACATCGTGACAGCAGTCATTGACCGCGAACTGGACCAGAACGCCTACATCCGCCCGGGCCTGGGTGATGCCGGCGATCGCATTTTCGGAACCACCTGACAATCCCCATGCGCATCCATCGCCTGTTCCTGTCCGTCCTGGCTTTTGTCCTGATCTCCGTCCTGCCTTCGAAGGCGCAGGATCTGCTGGTCCAGACGCCCCAGGTGGTCCTGGAGCGGATTCCGTTTCCGGTGGTGCTTGCGTCGGTGGGTGCCGACAGCCTGGGGCCGCAGGCGTATTCGATTGCAGGAATGGGCGAACCGGTTTCCTTCGCTTTCGATGAGGATGAGGGCCAATGGATTGCCCAGGATGTCACGGTCCCCGAAACGGGGCGTCAGGACCTCACCATCTACCGGGCCGGAGAGGCGCTGCTGACCCAGGAGGTACGCAGCGTCTCGGGATGGTGGGCCATCATTCCGCCCATGCTGGCCATTGCCATTGCGCTCATCTCCAAGCGCGTCATTCCGGCCCTTTTCCTGGGCCTGTGGATTGGCGCCTTCACCATCCAGGGGTTCTCCCTGAAAGGCATCTTCATGGGGCTGCTGGACACGTTCCAGGTGTATGTGCTCCAGGCGTTCATCGACCCGAATCATGCCCCCATTATCCTGTTTTCGCTGATGATCGGAGGGATGGTGGGCATCATTTCGCGCAATGGCGGGATGCAGGGCGTGGTGAACCACATCGTGAAGTGGGCCAGTACGCCCAAACGGGGGCAGGCGGCCACAGGGGCGCTGGGGCTGGCCATCTTCTTCGATGACTATGCCAACTCGCTGGTGGTAGGCAACACGATGCGCCCTGTGACCGACCGCCTGCGCGTTTCCCGGGAGAAACTGGCCTACATCGTGGATTCCACTGCGGCCCCGGTGGCCTGTATTGCCCTTGTGACCACGTGGATCGGTTACGAAGTGGGCCTGATCGGAACGTCGGTGGCCAAGATCGACGGATTGGACGGGTCGGCGTTCAGCTTCTTCCTTTCCTCCATCCCGTACT
>JAQCDI010000003.1 GCA_027620595.1 Bacteroidota bacterium
TGGCCTGGGCAAAGAGCTCCTTGCCCCCACCGCTCTCCCCTTGGACCAATACCGTGATTTCCGTGCCCGCCACCTGCCGGACCCGGTCCAGGGCCTGTCGGACGCCGGCCGACTGGCCAACGATGCCGAATCGTTCCTGCATGGCCTGTCTGTCCATACGCGTTCCCTGCTTATGCGCGTCCGATCGGCTCGGCAATGAGCGTGGCGGACGTACAGTCCGTTACCTTGATGCGGACATACTCCCCTTTGACAAAATCCATCCGGTCAAAGACCGCCATCTTGTTCGTGTCGGTTCGCCCGGAAAGCTGCGCGTCGCTGCGCCGACTGGGTCCTTCGACCAGCACCACGTGCTCAGCCCCGATCTCGGCCCGGTTGCCCTCCAGGGAAACGCGGGTCTGCAGCTCGATGATCTCCTGCAACCGGCGCTTCTTGACGTCCTCGGGCACATTGTCCGTGTATTTACGCGCAGCGTAGGTGTCAGGCCGCTCCGAATACATGAACATGTAGGCGTGATCGTAGCGCACCAACTCCATCAAAGAGAGCGTGTCCCGATGCTCTTCCTCGGTTTCGTCGCAGAATCCGGCAATGATGTCGGTACTCAGACTGATCCCCGGCACGATCTTCCGTGCGCGTTCCACCAGGTCGAGGTACTGCTCGCGGCTGTAGGTACGCTTCATCCGCTGCAGCATGTCCGTGTTGCCGTGCTGCACGGGCAGGTGGATGTAGTTGCAGACGTTGGCGCGCTCGGCATGCACATGCAGCAGGGCGTCCGAACAGTCCTTGGGATGCGATGTCGAATAGCGGATACGCAGGTCGGGCGACAACAACGATATCCGGTACAGGAGCTCGGCAAAGTCCACGGTCGAACCGTTCTGTCCGTCCCGATAGGAGTTCACATTCTGACCGAGCACGGTCACTTCCTTGTATCCGTTGTCCACCAATGATTTGCACTCATCCAGGATGCTGGCAACCGGACGGCTGCGCTCGCGGCCTCGGGTGAAGGGCACCACGCAGAAGGAACACATGTTGTCGCAGCCGCGCATGATGGACACGAAGGCCGAAACGCCGTTCGTGTCATAGCGCACGGGCGCGATATCGGCATACGTTTCCTCGCGGGAGAGCTGCACGTTGACCGCGGCCTGTCCGGTATCCTCGGCGGCGCCAAGCAGGTTGGGCAGATCCCGGTAGGCGTCCGGACCAACCACCAGGTCCACCAGTTTCTCCTGGTCCAGGAGTTTCTCGCGCAGGCGTTCGGCCATGCAGCCCAGGACGCCCAGCTTCAGATCCGGATTGTCCTTCATCTTACGGGCGCGCAGTTCGCCCAACCGACGCCGCACCTTCTGCTCGGCGTTCTCGCGGATGGCGCACGTATTGATGAGGACGATATCTGCCTCATGTTCGTCTTGGGTCAGCCCGTATCCGTTTTCGCGCAGCACCGAGGCCACGATTTCCGAATCGGACACGTTCATCTGGCAACCATACGTCTCGAGATAGACCTGGCGCTTGCCCTGATGGGTCACCGATACCTGCTTCGGGGCATCGAGGTCATCCAGGATGGGAATGTCTAGGGTCGGCTGCACGGGCTTGGACGCAGTTGAGCACGGCAAAAAGATGCCGTTTTGTCGGATTCCGGGTGATTGGAAGGGGTACTACCCACCTCCAGAACCCAGGTTCGCTCCCTTTCCAAGAAAACACGACAAAATGTCAGACCCGGCGAACGGCATCAATTCGAGGTATAGCTCGTTCCCCGACCCTTTCCATGTCGTTCGATCAAGCCCTTGTTCACCAGTTCCCCAAGCATCCGTTTCACGGACGGCAGTGGAATGTCCAATCGTGATGACAACTCTCCGGACTGGATATGCGGGCGATTTGCGATGACCTGCAGCACCAGTTCTTCCTTGTCCGAAAGCCCGGCCGCAATTCCGGAGTGATGCAGTTTGGCATTCAGATTCTCGGACATCTGGATGAGCGCATCCAGGAAAAAGGCGACCCAGGCAGTTATGTCCTCGCCAGGCCTGCCTTGTTGACTTTCCCTCAACGTACGATAGTAGGCCTGTTTTCTGAGTTCGATTTCGTGTTCGAAACTGACGTACTGAACCCAGTGGTATCCTGATTTGAGAAGAGCCAGCGTTGTCAGCAACCGGCTGATCCGGCCGTTCCCATCCTGGAACGGATGAATACTCAGCACATCATATACGAGAGCGGCACCTGCAACAAGCGGATGAACCTCTTGCGGTTCAGCATACCAAGTCATGATCCTGCGCATGGCTTCCTGCGTGGCAAGGCCCGGGGCTTCTGTTCTAAATACCTCGTGTTTGGACCCGTCGGGTAAGGTGGCTTCGACCGTGTTTGACTGTCGTTTGTAGTCGCCGGCATGCCATTGGTCCTTTTGACTGTACCGCATCAACACCCTGTGCAGCAGTTTGACCGTGTTTTCATTCACAGGCATCGCTTCCCACGATTCAAGTACCAGATTTGCGGCATCGTAGTACCCGGCCACCTCCTGCTCGTCCCGATCTTCGAGAGTCTGCACATCCAGCTTGGCCAGGAATGCATCCACCTCGTCATCGGTCATGCGCGATCCCTCGATGCGCGTGGAGGCGGCGGTGCTGCGCACCGTTTCGATTGACCTCAACTGCCTCAGATGATGCCCTTGTTTGCGCTCCAACGCCAACCATGCAGCATCGAATCGGTCGATTCGGCTCAGCTTTTGGATCAGATCCCAGTCGAGATCAAGTTGGAATGTGTAGACCCGGTTGCTCATTTGCGTGGTACCGAACAGGTAATACGATACGTATTGATACGCTAATATACGATAATGATTCGGTCAGGTCTATGATCTTCCCTGCCGGAGTAATACGATATGATACGATAATATTCGATCCTGATGCGAAAACCCTATCGCGGGTTTCGACGTTATCAGCGACCATCCTGTGCTACACACCTTGATTTCCCATGGCTGGCCACAATAAATGGTCGAAGATCAAACGGCAGAAAGCCGTGACCGACGCGCGCCGTTCGAAGAACTGGGCGCGCATCACCCGAGACATCATGGTGGCGTCCCGGGAGGGCGGCGGCGACCCCAGCCTGAATGCACGTCTGTCCCTGGCTGTGGACAAGGCCAAGTCCGAGAACATGCCCAAGGACAACATCGAACGCGCCATCAAGCGGGGCACCGGTGAGATCCAGAGCGCCGACTACGTCGAGGCCGCCTACGAAGGCTACGGCCCACACGGCATTGCCGTATTCGTCGAAGCCCTGACGGACAACATCAACCGCACGGTGGCCGACGTGCGCCATCTTTTCGGCAAGTACGGCGCCGGCCTCGGGCAATCAGGAAGCGTGGCGTTCCAGTTCGAGCGCAAAGGCTACTTCATCCTCCCCGCCGCTGGCATCGACTTCGATGATCTCTTCCTGCTTGCCGCCGATGCCGGCGCCGAGGACGTGGAGCGCGATGGCGACACCTTCGAGATCACGACCCCGGTGGAGGGATTCGGCGCGGTCCAGGCCGCCCTCGATGAGGCCGGCCTGAAGGTCGAGGAAGCCGGGTTGCACCGCATCCCGACCACTACGACCAAGCTGGGACCGGACGAGGCAAAAGGGGTGGTCAAGCTGCTGGAACTGCTCGAAGAGCTGCAGGATGTGCAGTCGGTCTATTCGACGCTCGAAATGGACGACGCCACGATCGCGGCCGTGAGCTGAACGTCAGGCAGCGACTTCGATCTGGATGGACTCGGTCACTGGCTGGGGAATGCGCTCCCCTTCGGCTTGAAGGCCCTCCAGATGCAGGCCTATGGCTTCCCGCGGATCCGGACCAGGACCCACCCATCCTTGCGCAACATCCTCTCCACCGCCCTGACTTTCATCCCGCTGCTGTCTGACGTGCACTTTCGTACCTTCAGACACCACGACACCGGCCTCCCCCCAGACGTAACCCGAAATGATCATCCTCGGCATTGACCCCGGCTCGAACATCACCGGCTTCGGGGTCGTGCAGTCGGAGAATGGCAGGGAGACGCTGATTGAAAGCGGGGTCATCCGGGCCGGAGCAAAGACGGAAGCCAAGGAATCGCCTGACCACGTCCTCAAACTGATGCGAATCCACACGTCCGTGACCGAACTCATCGACGAGTTCAAACCGGATCTGTGCGCCGTGGAAATGCCGGTCTACGGCAACAACCCGCAGTCCATGCTGAAGCTGGGTCGTGCGCAGGCTGCCGCCATGTTGGCTGCGCTCCAACGGGAGGTACCGGTCACCGAATACACGCCCAAGGAAGTGAAGAAGGCCGTGACGGGCAATGGGAATGCGTCCAAGGAGCAGGTCCGCTTCATGGTGGAAACCATGCTCGAGATGCCGGCCGGGACGGTCATCACGTTGGATGCATCGGACGCGCTGGCCGTGGCGCTTTGCCACATCCACCGCGGCGTGACCACGTCGAAAGCCACCTACAAGAACTGGGACTCGTTTGCCCGGGCCAACCCGGACCGGGTGAAATAGCTCAGTTCCGGTCCCGGTGGTGGTTGCCGTAGCCGCGCTCCTCGTCGCGCAGCTTCACGATCTTGGCCGTCTCTTCCTGCGGGATGCCACCGTGGCTCATGTGGAAAATCAGATGGGCTATCTGCTTGTCCTTGTTGGGAGCCTGATTCCATTCGGGATGGGCCTGCTCGATGACCGAAATCAGGATGCGGACATAGGGATAGCGTTCCTGTTCGGTCGGGATCTTGCCAACGGCCTCCGCCAGAAGATCGGCGTTGCGGCCAACCTGACGGTCAAAGATCTTGCTCTCGTACTTGATCACGGGGATGTGCTGTCTTGGATGGGATTGGGGCCCTCGAACCGGCGAAATGCGGGATGCCGGTGAGCGCGTCGGCCAGCCGGATCCAGAAACGGGAATGGACCGGGCCGTCCGCTGAAAATAGGCACTCCGGCAACAAGTTGGCACAGATCGGTACGAAATACCTGTTGAACACGATCCGGAAAAACCCGTTCAACGGCCGCGTACGTATTTTCTGTCCATGCGCAACCTGCAACTACCCTATCGCCTGGAGCTGCTGCCTGCCGTGCCGGCCTTCCATCGCCGCGCACGAAAGGAAAAGGAGTTCGAAACCGGACAGCTCGTGTATTACGGGCCGTCCCCGGGCTATTACGGTATCGGCGAAGTGAAAAGCCTCATCGAAGGGTTCGTGTCCGTGGACTTCCGGGGCACCGGACAGTTCGGCGTCCACGAGGACGTGTTCAGCCCCGAGTACCTCATCCCCATACCGCGCGCCACGCTCGGCATCCTGTGAGCTGGCCCCGACACCCATGATCCACCGGTTCGCCCTCCTTTTTCTCGCTCTCACGCTGGTCGTCGGCTGCGGCCCGCGTCAAGAGTCCATTCCCATGATCGACGGGGTCGTGGATGACTTCGAGGACGGGGACATCTACAACCGCCTGGGCTTTACCTGGGAATCGGTTTCGGGCGGCGCCGAGGCCGACGCCACCATTTTCGTGGAGGCGGGCGGAATCGGCACGTCGCGCTACCAATTGACCATCGGAGGCATGCGCCCCATCGGCTCGAGCGGGGACCTGGTGTCCGGAGCGCGCGTCCGCATGGGCCAGCCCCTGGAGGCCAACCGTTCCGAAGTGACCAACGTCACGGCCTACAGCGGACTGGAGCTGCGCATTCGGGGCACGCAGGGCTCCTACATCATCCAGATCGGCACGGAAGCGGTTACCGATTTCGATTTCTACAACGCCTACGTAGAGGTCAACAACGACTGGACGCTCTTCCGCCTACCCTTCGAGGAATTCCGGCAGGAAGGGTTCGGCAAGGCCGAACGCTGGACCGGATCGGATCTGACTCACGTGGCCATCTATTCAAATCTGTACGGCCCGTACACCGTCTTCGTGGACGACATCCGGTTCTACGTCGAGTAGGCGAGTTCCCGACAGCGGGTATGGAGGAATCCCCGGCATCCCCCGGACTGATTTCGGATTACTCTCACCATACAGGCGTCCTTACTGACCTCGTTTTCTGCGAGAACAGATTTGTCCCCCCACACTGGTCCTGGTGCTCCCGATTGGTCGATTGTAAGTATTGAGGATGGCATCACCGCCATTCTCCTGACCGAATTAGGTCCATTGGAGCAGATGTATGCCATGCTGCGGGAGCTGGCGGAACGGGACATTTACCGGCTCCGCATATTTGATACACGCGGTGCCAGGCTCCAGGCTGACACGGAAGAGCTGTCGGCTGTGGCCATCGCGGCAAAGACCATTCTGACCAAACCGAACCGCGTAGCCTGGGTGGTGGACTCAGATCTCAGTTACGGGTTGCTGCGCGTCTTCAGTGCGTACCGCAACCATGAGTCCCATACCATTTCCCGGGTTTTCTGGATCATGGAGAGCGCCCGGGCCTGGCTGAAAGAACAGGATCCGACGTTCTGACTGGCCGCCTCAGGAATCGTTCATCGAAGCGAAGTACTTGTCCTTGATCCACTGCGGCTGCCACCGGTCCACCCGGCGCTCTACCTGCCGGTAGTCGAACACGTCGGAATCCAGCGAGTCCGTCGGAATGATCAGCGGCTCGGGATCATCGAATGCCGCGTGCTCCTGCTGCATGAGCGCCCAGAGCTCGGCCCGCAGCGCTGCCAACGACGTGTCGGCCGAAAGATCATTCATCTCGTGGGGGTCGTCTTCCAGATTGAAGAGCTGTTGACGGGCGATCCGCGGGTAATGGATCAGCTTCCAGGGCCCGCGCAGAATGGCCCGGTGAATGTCTTCGTAGGTCGTGTAGACGACATCCCGGGGTCCCGGTTCGCCCCGCTCCCACATGCCGCGCAGGTTGGATCCATCCACGCCCGGCGGCGGCGTCATACCCGTCCAGCTGGCAATGGTCGGATACAGGTCATGGAGCAGCACCGGGTCGTTCGTCGAACCGGCCGGGATTCCCGGACCGGCAATGATGAGCGGAACCCGGTTGGAGTGCTCGTACAGACTCTGTTTGCCCAGCAGCCCGTGGCTACCGAGCGCCAACCCGTTGTCGGCAGCGTAGACCACCACGGTGTTCTCGGAGAGTCCATTGCGCTCCAGGGCGTCGAGGATGTCACCGATGCGACGGTCCATGTGCGTGATCAGTCCGTAGTATTCGCCGATCTGATCCTTGATGTGCGCTTCCGGTCGGGGCCATTCCGCCAGCTGCTCATCGCGCCCGGTCATCCATCCATTGTGGAATGGGTGAACCGGCAAGTAATTGGGCGGCAACGGGAAATCGACATCGCGATACATGTCCAGGTATTCGCTTCGGGGCGTCCGTGGGTCGTGCGGCGTCGTGAAGGCCACGTAGGCCAGGAAGGGCTCATCACTTCCCGAGGAAGTATGCTCCTCGAGGAATCCGATCACGGAATCGGCAAACAGGTCGGTGGACCAGGCCACCGTATCGACGGCGCTGAACGATCCGTCATCCTGTAACTGGCGAACCGGGACCGCATCGTGCGCGCTCATCCCACCGAAGAAGACATTCCGACCGATTCCGAAGCTCTTGGCAAAGGAGGCCTGGCTCTGGTGCCATTTGCCCGTTCCGAAGGTCACATACCCGTTCTCGCGGAGCTGTTGCGGAAACGTGGTCACCGTGTCGAGCTGGGCATAGACATGGTACAGGCTTCGCCCGCTCATGAGCATGGCGCGGCTTGGCTGGCACACCGCCCCGTGGATGCTGCCCATGACGTGGGCATTGCGGAAATTGAAACCCGTGGCCACGAGTCGGTCCAGCACAGGTGTCTGGACGACGTCATTTCCGTATGCGCCGATGGCGTCGGCCCGCTGGTCATCTGCAAAGATGAACAGGATGTTGGGTCGCTCGGGCGTGATGTCGGGGCGGCAGGCCGTAAGGGCCCACAGGAGCAGCAGGGGAGCAATTCGGCGGAGCATGGCGCAAAACGGTTGGATACGGCATCATGGTACGGCCTGCCGCCCCGACCATGCCACTCCCCGGGATAACGAACCGTAACGGAACCTGCGGTTCGCCCGTACGAACAAGGGTCGTCCCCTCCCCACCTTCCCTATTCGGACATGCACGAACTTCAGGTCCAGGGCGTCACCAAACAGTACGAGAAAGTGCTCGCGGTGAACAATGTCTCCTTCGAGGCAGAGCCCGGTCGGATCCTGGGATTGCTCGGCCCCAACGGTGCCGGCAAGACCACGACCATCCGGATGATTACCTACATCACCATTCCGGACAGCGGCCAGATCCTTTTCGGCGATGCGCGCGTCGGCCAGAAAAGCCAGGAAGTCATGGGGTACCTGCCCGAAGAAAGGGGCTTGTACGCCAAGATGAAGGTGGGCGAGCAGCTCATGTATTTCGCCGAGCTCAAGGGCATGTCGAAAGCGGCGGCCCGCGAGAAGATCAAGTACTGGCTCGACCGCATGGGCGCGCTCGACTGGGTGCAGAAGGAGACCAATGAGCTCTCGAAGGGGATGCAACAGAAGATCCAGTTCATTGCCACGATCCTTCACGATCCCAAGCTGCTGATCCTGGACGAGCCTTTCGGTGGCCTCGACCCGATCAACGCCGACCTCCTGCAGGACGTGATCCTCGAACTCAAGGATGCCGGCCGCACCATCGTTTTTGCTTCGCACCGCATGGAGCAGGTCGAACAGCTCTGTGACGACATCTGCCTGATATCGCGGGGTGAGATCGTGGTCAACGGTGCCCTGAGCGAGGTCAAGAAGCGTTACGGCAAGAACGTGGTCATGATCGACTTTGAGGGCTCCGACGCCTTCCTCGATCCGCTGGAGTCTTCCGGCGCGGTCCGCATCAATGTCCGCTCCACGCGTCACGCCGAGATCCGGCTCCTGAATGGCACGCCGTCCAAGCAGGTCTTGAAGGCCGCGCTGGAGCATGTGTCCGACATCACGCGGTTTGAACTGGTCGAACCTCCGATGCGGGAGATTTTCGTGACCGCCGTTACCGAACAACAGGGCAAACAGGCCCTCGACGCAGCCCAGCCCGCCGGAGGCGCCCAATGACACGCAACAAGACGTTCATCGTTGCCAAGAATGAATTCCTCAAACGCGTAAAGACGCGCTGGTTCGTATTCACCACCCTGCTGGGCCCCATCGTGTTGGTGGCCTTCTTTGCCGTGATCGGCATCGTCTCTGCCTCGGCCATCGAGGGCGGCGAGAGCACGATACTGGTCCTGGACGAGACGGGTCGCATGGCCTCGGAGCTGAGCGACCCCGAAGGCAAGCTCTCCTTCGTGGCCACCGATGCGTCGGAGGACAATCTGCGCGAGCGGGTACTGGCCGGGGAAGCGGATGGCTACCTGGTGCTCCCGGCCGGACTGATCGACGGGGATGCTGGCGCTCGCTACTACTCGACCGAAGGCGGCGGGGTCAGTTCGTTCAATTTCGACCTGCGCAACATCATCCGCGGCACGGTTCGAACGCTGCGCCTCCAGGACCAGCAGGTGGCGCCCGAAGTCTACGACATCATCAATGCGGGCGTGGGCCTCGAGACCATCAAGCTGTCCGACGAGGGCGAAGAACAAGGCAGCTCGGCGGCCTATGCCGTCGTTGGCGGCATCATGGGCTTCTTGATCTATATCACGATGCTCATCTACGGCTCGGGGGTCATGCAGGGCGTGATCCAGGAGAAGATGAACCGCGTCGTCGAGATCATCGTCTCTTCCGTCAAGCCGTTCCAGCTCCTGATGGGCAAGGTCCTCGGCATCGGCGCCATGGGCCTGGTCCAGATGAGTTTCTGGGCCATCCTGATTGCGGGCGGCACGATGGGTTCGGGATTCATCATCAGCCTGTTCGTCGATACGGCCAAACTGAACCTGCCCGATACGGCCACACAGGCTGAAGTCCTGGACGCCGTAGGCTTCCAGATCCCGGACCTGGGCCCGGAGGTCTTCGTCTTCTTCGTGATCTACTTCCTGCTCGGCTACCTGCTCTACGCCACCCTCTTTGCCGGTATCGGTTCGGCCGTCGAGCAGCAGCAGGACGCGCAGAGCCTGATGATTCCGGTCATGATGCCCATCATCGTCTCGATCGTTTTCCTGCAGGCCGTCATCGAAGCGCCGAACTCGACCCTTTCAGTGGCGCTGTCCTTGATCCCGTTCACCGCACCGATTCCGATGGTGGTGCGCGTAGCCATGATCGACGTGCCCATCTGGCAGCTGGCGCTTTCGCTGACCCTGCTGGCCGGGACGTTCGTCGGTGCCGTCTGGGTTTCTTCGCGGATCTACCGCGTCGGCATCCTGAGCTACGGCAAGAAGCCTTCCCTCAAGGAAATCATCAAGTGGATGCGCTACGCGTAGGTCAACGGAGGATGCTATACTCCGGCATGTCATCATCCGGAGCCGCATCATGTCCCTGCCTGTCCGCTGCCTGATCCTTTTCCTTTTTGCCGCGCTGCTGGTCCCGGCCTCCCGGGCCCAGGCCGGCGATGACATTGAACTGACCTACCTCGGCGCGGCCGGCTGGAAGATTTCAGACGGCCGCGTCGTGGTTCTTGTCGATCCGTGGATCACGCGTGCCAAGTATGCCGGACCGGGGCATCCGGAAGACATGAGGCCGGACTACGCACGGACGGACATCGCGCCCGTAGATACCGCGCTGGTGGATTCGATCGTCGACCGGGCGGACTTCATCCTGGTGCACCACACCCACTTCGACCACATGGGGGATGTGCCCTACATCGCCAGGAAGACGGGGGCGAAGGTGATCGGGACGGAAACGGCCATCCGCATCCTCGAGGCCTACGGCGTGCCAGCCGAGCAGCTCTACCCTGTCCAGGGTGGCGAGGACTACCTCTTCGACGGTTTCAGTGTTCGGGTCATCCCGTCCATCCACTCAGCGCTCAACGAGAAGCGCTACCTTGACTCGCGGCGCTACGACCGGACCACGGAACTGAAGACTCCCCTGAGGATCAATGAGTTCATCGAAGGCGGGTCGCTCATGTTCTATGCGCGGTTCGCCCATCATGAGATCCTGACGATGGGGTCGATGAACTTCGTGGAACGGGAAACGGAAGGCCTGCGGCCGGACATCCTCCTGGCGGGCATCAACGGCTCGCGCCTGGGCCTCTACCGCTTTGACGAGCGGCTCATGGCGGCCACGGGATACCCCCCGGTTGTCATTCCCACGCACTGGGACAGCTTTTCGCTGCCCTACGGCTTCTCGCAACAGGCCAACATCGAGCGCAACCTGATTCCGTTCCGCGAAGGAATGAAGACGATTTCCCCGGCATCGCGGGTCATCCTGCCGGTGCCCCTCGAGCCGATCCGCATTGAAGCCATGCGGTAGGGGCATTCCTCGGCCCCCGGGCACAGGCGCATGCATGGATCGTATGTTGCCGTATGCGTCGATTCCTGCCCATAGCGCTGATTCTGGCCGCCCTCCTGTCGGGAGTCGAGGCCACCCAAGCCCAATATTTCCGCTACGGCAAGAACAAGGTCCACTACGCCGAGACGGACTGGTCCTTCATCCAGAGCCGCCACTTCACGGTCTATTTCTACGACGATCCGGCGCTGGCGGACTTCGCAGCCCGGGTTGCAGAGGAGGCCTTTGCTCCCATGGCGCGGCTGTTCCAGCTCGAGCCCGAGCGGCGCATTTCGATGATCATCTACCCGAACCACGCCGAGTTCGCGGTGACGAATGCCGTGGACCTGCCCACCTTCTCGGACGGGATCGGCGGGGTCACGGAGCTCTATAAGAACCGCATCGCCGTGCCGTTTTCCGGGGACTACCGCGATTTCCGGCGCGTGCTGCATCACGAACTGGTCCATGCGGTCATCAACGAGGTCTACTACGGCGGGTCGATCGAAGGCCTGATCCAGTTGGGGCAGCGGGTGCGCATCCCGAATTGGTTCAACGAGGGCCTGGCCGAATACCTGGCCTTGGGATGGGACACGCAGTCGGACATGTACATCCGGGAGGCTGTCATCAATGACCATCTCCCCGACATCGAACAGCTGAGCGGGTATTTCGCCTATCGGGGCGGCCAAGCGGTGTGGGACTACGTGGCCGAACAGTACGGGCAGGAGAAGATTGCCGAGATCCTGCGGCGACTCCGGACAGCGCGTTCCGTGGACCACGCCTTCCAGCGCAGCATCGGCCTGACGGTCGGGGAGCTGAGCGCCCAATGGAAACGTGCCCTGCGCGAAATCCATTTCCCGGAAGTCACGGCCCGCGAGTCCCTCGAGGAAATCGGGCGGGCCGTCATCACGGAGAGACAGGGGTGGTATAATGCCAGCCCAGCACTCTCCCCGCTGGGAGACCGGTTGGCCTTCGTATCCACGACGAGCGGCCTTTTCGACATCTACATCGCCGAAGCACACACGGGGGAAATTGTAAAACGGTTGGTCCAGGGCCAGCTCTCCCGGGAGTTCGAGTCCCTGCGCATCCTCACGCCGGGCCTGTCCTGGAGTCCGGACGGGCGAACCCTGGCCGCCGCCGTGCGCAGCGGGCGCTCGGACGCCATCGTGCTGATCGACGTACACACCGAGCAGACCGAACGGATCGAGCTGCCCGAACTGGGACAGATCCTCTCCCTCTCCTGGAGTCCGGACGGTACGCAGATGGCCCTGAGCGCCAGCGACGGCATCCAATCGGACATCTGGCTGCTGACCCTGGAGACACGCCAGGTGGAGAACCTCACGGGCGACATCTGGAGTGACTTCGAGCCGGCCTGGAGCCCCGATGGCAGCGTGATCGTTTTCCACTCGGACCGGGGCGCCGATACCGAACTGCACCGGTTCACGGTGGCCGACACCGATCTGCTGGCGAGCCGTTTCGACCAGCTCGATCTGTACCTCATGCCCCCCAACGCGCGCTTCGCCCGGCGGCTGACGGTGGATGACATGTGGGATGACCGCAGCGCGCGGTTCGGGGCGGACCCGGACCGGGTGGTCTTCATCTCCGATCGCAACGGCATCGACAACCTCTACGAGAAGCACCTCGTGACGGGCCGGGTCCGCACCCTGACCGACCTGGATGTGGGCGTGATGCAGGTGGCCGTGGCGGCGGGAAGCGACCTGGCGGCCCTGGTCAGCCTGCGCGACGGCGTGCCCTCCATCTACACCCTGCGCCTGCCCTTCGAGCGCAACCTGCCGAGGGATCCGCTCATTCCCAATGTCTGGGCCCAGCGCGTGGACCCGAACAGCTTCCAGGAGGCGCCCGCGGTGTCGGTGGCTGGCCGCACCCGTCGGGATGCCAACCCCTTCCTGCGCGATGCTTCCGACGGTCGGACCTACCTCCGCGGGCGCCAGCGCGTCCTGCCCACAGAGCCCCCGGACCTGGACCTTCCACCCCTGGACTCCTTGCTGGCCAACCTGCCGGAGTCAGTTGCCGCAGCCCTGGCCGCAGAGAATCGCCGACCGGTGTCCCTACCGGTGGATTCGTTCGTGGCGCAGCTCACCGTGGACTACGCCACCCTTACCCGCGGCAACCGGGAGGCCCTGGATCCAGTCGAGGCGTTGGAGTCCCCGCAATCGGGGCCCTATGTGGATGAGGAGGGCCGGTTCATCCCCCGCAATTACAAGCTGCGCTTTTCCCCCGACATCGTCTACGGTGCCGCCGGCTACGATGCCATCTACGGCGTCCAGGGAGTCACCCAGATGCGTTTTTCCGACATGCTCGGGGATCACCGCATCATCTTGGCCACCAATCTGCTCCTGGACCTGCGCAACTCGGACTACCAGCTCAGTTACCAGTATTTGCCACGGCGTACCGACTGGAGCGTTTCCGGATTCCACGTGTCCCGCCTGCTGGCCGACTTTACCGAAGATGACCCGACGTACTACCGCTACCGGCAATTCGGTGGGAATGTCACGGCCAGCTACCCCATCGACAAGTTCCACCGCCTGGACGTGGACCTGGGCATCGTTGGCGTCAATCAGGCCGATGTCACGGACATCACCATCCCCTCCGTCTCGCGCAGCCTGCTGCTTCCCCGCATCACGTTCACCCGGGACGTCACCACGCCAGGCTTCCTCTCGCCCGTGGACGGTGGACGGGTGGCACTGTCGGTCTCAGGCGCGCCGGTCAGCTTCCAGGATCGGAAAATCCGGTTCGCCACCGTGCTCTTCGACGCCCGGCTGTACGAATCCTTTTCCCGCAGCCGCTACACGTGGGCCATGCGATTCTCCGCCGGCTCCTCGTTCGGCCGCACCCAGCAGGTGTTCTACACCTCGGGCGTGCAGAACTGGCTCAACCGTACGTTCGATGAGGTCAACGGCTTCCCGATCGAAGAAGCCACGGACTTCGTCTTTGCCACCCCCATGATGCCGTTGCGCGGTTTCGATATCAACGCCGCCAACGGCTCGCACTTCGGGCTGCTCAACCTGGAGTTCCGCTTCCCGTTGCTGGCCGCCGCACTCCCCGGCCCGCTGCCGTTCCTGCCCTTCTACAACATACAGGGACAGGTCTTTGCCGACGTGGGTAATGTCTGGGGCGGTCGAACCACTTCCGGTAGGGCCACGATGCCCGGTACGCTGGCCCCGGCCGCGCGGGATATCGAGGACCTCCTTGCCGGCACCGGATTCGGACTCAGGTCGCTGTTCCTCGGATTGCCGGTTCGCCTGGACTTTGCCTGGCCCTTCGACGGGCGAACCTTTGGACACCGTCACGTATACCTGAGTGTAGGCCTTGATTTCTGACCTTCCCTGACCCTCCCTCCCCCGGCACCATGTCCGGCACCATGTCCGGCACCATGTCCGGCACCCGGTAGGACGGGGTTGAGGCGGAACGGGCCAACGCCCGTCAGCGCGAGCAGAGGTGAAGCAGCGCAACCCTGATTGTGAAAACCCTCCGAAAGCGGTTTTCTGCGTAATGACTGGGCGAACCGTGGACACCCAATCCCGTTGATGGTGGGCTCCACGCTTTTGCGTGGCCGCCCACGGCTCTCCACCCCACCCTTGCTCCTTTTTCCGATGCAGACCGATATCCGGAAGATCAACGACGTCGAGCTCGAACTCGAGATCACCGCTTCCGCCGCCGACCTGGCCCACGACATCAACGAAGCCATCCGTCGTCAGCGGGTACGGACCACCATGAAGGGTTTCCGCCCGGGCAAGGTGCCGATTACTGTCGTCAAAAAAGTCTACGGAAAGGCCCTGGCCTATGGCGTGGCGGAAGAGCACGTGCAGAGCACGTTCCGCTCGACGGTCCTGGAGGGGGACAACAAATACGATGTCCTCGGTCAGCCGACCATCACCGAACTCGAGTACGAATACGAAGGCGACCTGAAAGCCGTGGTCAGCTTCGGCATCCGTCCGGCCATCAAGGTGCAGGATGTCTCCAAAGTGAAGGTCTCGAAACTGGTCCACACGATTTCCGATACGGACGTGGACAAGGAGATCGAGCACCTGCTGGCACAGCACGCGGACCTCAAGCCGGCCGACGGCCCGGCCAAGAAGGATTCCTACGTGATCGTGGACCTCGAGCGGCTCACCGGCAAGAAAGGGGACCCGATCGAGGGCGAAAAGCAGGAAAACGTACCGTTCCTGCTGTCCGATGAGAATTTGATGCCCGAGATGAGCAAAGCCATCACGGGGATGAAGGTGGACGCCTCGAAAGAGGTGAAGCTGCCCGGACCCGATGGCGAGGACGATCGCTACTACACCGTGACGCTCAAGGAAGTAAAGGTCCGAGAACTGCCTGAGCTCGATGACGAGATGGTCCAGAAAGTGACCAATGACACGATCGAGACGGTGGAAGGGCTGCGCGAGCGCATCCGTGAACAGCTTGAGGAAGGCTGGCAGCAGCGAAGCAAGGAATACTTCCAGTCCGACGTCATCGAGAAACTGATCGACCTGCACATCTTCCAGGTACCCGGATCGGTCATCGAGATGTACCTCGATGCCTATATCAGCGACATCAAGGGCAAGAACAACAACGAGCTGCCCGAAGGATTCGATGAAAAAGGCTACCGGGAGCGCCGCAAGGGCGACGCCGAAAACCAGGCCCGCTGGATGTTCATCCGCGATGCCATCATCGCCGAGCAGGATCTCGAGATCTCCGACGCCGACCGCGACGAACATTTCGACCGCATGGCTGCCCAGGGTGGCTTCTCGGGCGATATGATGAAGTCCTACTACCGCTCCATGCCGCAGCTCATGGATCAGCTCGATCAGTCCATCATGTCCACGAAGGTGTTCGGCTGGCTCGAGACCGCGATGAAGGTCACGGAGAAGGACCGCGAGGCCTACGAGAAAGAAATGAGGAAGGGCTGACCGCCCTTTCGAAGCGACCCCGGACGGACTTGAGGCAGAACGGAACCCGTCGATAACAGGACTGGTTCGACCCCCCATCTGCGGCGGCTAGCCTGCGGCGGGTCATTCCTTTCCGTGACGATTCCTTTCCAAACCCGCGTTCCGATGGTCGACGACTTTATCAAATTCTCGAAGAGCCTCACCAGCAGCTCCGTTCCAAGCAGCATCTACAGCGGTCCGTTCAAGGACAACCCCGTCGGACAGTTGGTCCCGATGGTTGTGGAACAGTCCAGCCGCGGCGAACGCGCCTACGACATCTTCAGCCGGCTGCTCAAGGACCGCATCATCATCCTGGGTACGCCCATCAATGACACGATTGCGAACCTGATGGTGGCCCAGCTGCTCTTCCTGACCAGCGAAGACTCCGAGCGGGACATCAACATCTACGTCAACTCGCCGGGTGGCTCCATCGACAGCGGTCTGGCCATCTACGACACGATGCAGTACATCCAGCCCAAGGTCTCGACCATCTGTGTCGGCCTGGCGGCTTCTATGGGCGCCGTGCTCCTCGCCGCAGGGGAGAAGACCAAGCGTGCCTCGCTGCCCAACTCGCGCATCATGGTCCACCAGCCACTGGGCGGTGCGCAGGGCCAGGCGTCGGATATCGAGATCCAGGCGCGCGAGATCATGAAAATGAAGAAGGCTCTCTACGACATCCTGGCCCATCACACCGGTCAGCCTGCCGAGAAGATCGAATCTGACGGGGACCGCGACTACTGGATGAGCGCCGAAGAAGCCAAGGATTACGGCCTGATCGACAACGTGCTGATCCCCGGTCAGAAGCCGGTCAAGAAAGACTGATCCTTCCTGCCTTCCCCAGCCTTCCCCGCGGGCCGGACGACGTTGTCGTCCGGCCCGCACTTTTTTGGACGGATGTGCCGGCCATGCAGCACCCTCCGAGCGGAGTGCAAACCGAACGCGTCAAAGGAAACCGCGCTGTCGAGCCCGCTCAGTTCATGCGCACCGGGTTCTGTTTCGCTCGGGAGTGGATACGGTAGACACTCATCACGTAGTCCTGGCGCATGCACGCCCGATCAATCTGACCGTCCGAACTGCGGCTCACCCGCGCCATGGAAAGGCAGATATCGCCGTCCCGGCACACGGCACGGGAATCGGACACGGCATTGATGCATGTGAGCGCGGATTGCCCTTCCATGTATCCGGCGTCGATCTCGACCACTCGGTACCGGACTTCCGTTCCGGGCAGCGTGTATTCGTCCCCCAGCTCCGGGGGATCATCCGGCCTGAGATCGATGGGCTTGAAGCTGGCGCAGCCGAGGAAGAGGACCAGAAGCAATAGATAACGGGACATACAGAGCCGGATTGGGTGACACGGAAGAAGCAATAACCCGCAATCCTGTCAAAATCCCAAATCGATGTCAATCCGTCCGGATGGCGTCCACCGGATTGAGCCGCGCAGCGCGCCACGCCTGTATGCCGGCGGTAGCAAACGCCAGCACGAACACCAGCAAGGCGCTGCTGGCGAGTGTCAAGGGATCCATGCCGCCGGAATACGCAAAGGAAGACAGCCAGTCCCGGCCGAAATACAATACAATGGGCAGGGCCAACAGGATGGAGAGCCCCACAAGCCACGCGGTCTCCCGGGTGAGCAGCCAGATCACCTGTCGCTCACTGGCGCCCACCACTTTTCGGACACCGATTTCCGCCCGCCTCCTCTCGGCCGTGAACGCTGCCAACCCGAACAGACCCAGGCAGGCAATGATGACGGCCAATACCGTGAAGCGCAGGAGCAAATCACTGGCCCGCCGGTCCGCCGCGTACAGGGTGTCCAGCGTCTCATCCATGAACGTGAACGAAAACGGATTGACCGCATCATACCGAGCATGCACCTCCGCCAGTCCATCCAGGGTGGCCTGCATGGTCTGGGGATTGAGCCGGACCACCACCTGCGAATACCACTCGTCGGGCGCCATGAACAGGATCAGCGGGAAAATGGGCTCGTGCAGGGAGCGGAAGTGGAAGTCCTTCAGCACCCCGATCACTTCGAAGGTTCGGCCCACCCCGGTCATGTGAATGGTCTGTCCAATCGGGTTGTCCCATCCCAATTGCCGGACCAGTTCCTCGTTGATCAGCAGTCCTGACTCGTGATCCGCCGACCGATCGCGCAGGAAACCCCGGCCTGAAGCAAGTTGCATGTCAAAGACGTCCAGGAAGTCGTAATCGGCCACCAGCATACGCACGCCCGGCGTGTCATCCCTGGTTCGCCCGGGAATCTCGATGGGAATACCGTAATCGCTGCCGCCCGGTCGGTTGGCCGCCAGGGCGATATGCTCCACGCCGGGCACCATAGCCATCTCGTTGCGGATGGATTCGAATTGCGGGATGAGGTCGCGATCCCGCAGTGGGATGCTGACCACATGCTCCTTCTCGAAGCCCAGGGCCCGGTTCTCGACGAACCGGATCTGGTCGGCAACTACGCCGGTACCCATGATGAGGGCAGCGGAAATGGCAAACTGTGTGGTAACGAGGATGCGGCGGAATGCGGCCGAACCCCTGGAGCCCGCCGCACCGGAAAAGATCCGCGTCGGCGAGAATCCGGACAGAACCAGGGCCGGATAGACACCCGAGAGGAGCCCCGTGCCCAGCAGCACGATCAACGACAGGCCCATGGCTTTCGGGGTGAACAGCCCGGAGAAGGTGTAGGCCTTGGCCGCGATCGTGTTGAAGGGATCGAGGTACCATGCCACGAACCCCACGGCCAACACGGCAGAAAACACCACGGTCAGTGTGGACTCGACCAGGAACTGGCGTACGAGGACGCCGCGACCGGCGCCCAAGCTCTTGCGGACGCCGACTTCGCGGGCCCGCAGGGAGGAGCGCGCGGTGGAGAGGTTGACGAAGTTGACCGCTGCAATGAGCAGGATGAATACGCCCAGGATCATGAATACCCGAACCGAGCGTCCATTCCCCATCGGTGCAATTTCCCGGAACATGTTGCCGCGCAGATAGATGTCGGCCAGAGGTTGATAGATGATGGCTCCCGCCGACGCCAGCTGATCCTCTGTGAGGTAGTCCCCCAGCATGTCGAACGTGGCCTTTTCCAAGGCTGGCACGTCGGTCCCCGGCTTCAGCTTCAGGTAGGTGTAATACTGATTCCAGATCACCCAGTCATCGTGCCGCTCATCCTGGTAGCTGGCCATCGAAGCCAGGAAGGTGAATCGGAAATGGGAATTGCTCGGCACGTCCTCCATGACCGCCGTCACGGTATACGTGCCCCCCCATCAACGACCACGGAAAGTCCTCGAGCATCCGTGGTGCCAAACCACGATTCGGCCAGGGATGCCGTCAAGACCAACGAAAAGGGCTCGATGAGTGCTGTGGCAGGATCACCTGCCAGGACCTTCCAGGAAAACACGTCGAAGACCGTCGAGTCGGCCAGGAAGCCGCTGGTAACATCCTCCGACCGATCGCCAACCGTCCACCTGGCGTTGCCGAAATACACGAAGCGGGTCACCGATTCGACCTGGGGAAACCGACGTGCCGCCTCGACACCCCACGCCCCGTTGACCTTAGCAATCCCGTCGTATGCCTCCGACGGAGATGACGTCATACGGAAAATGCGCTCCGCATCGGTATGGTAGCCGTCAAAACTGAGCTCATCAGCCACGAAAGAACCGATCAGGAACGTGCAAGCCAGCCCTATGGCCAGCCCCACGAAGTTGATGGCCGACCATGCTTTCTGTTTGCGGACCGTGCGGACCGCCACAGTGAGATAGTCCTTCCACATGACGCTCCCTCGTGCGCGGTGGGGATCCCGGCGTCGGATGACGTGGGACCGGATGAAGAGAAGGACTTCCAAGGCATAGACCAGATCTGCGCGGAATTTGCCTTTTTCAGCCAGATCCGCTTCCCATGCCTCGACCAGATCCCCACGGATCTCTTCGGCCAGCTCGTCGCGGCAGAAACTGTCGAGGAGCCGATCGGCCCAGCGGGGTGGTATGGATGGGGGGCGAACCATGTCAGAAGGACGAGACCGACATCACGCCCGATGGCACCATGTCCCAGATGCGTTCCCTCGCCTGCCGGGCTTCCTGGACGGCGGCCTTTCCGGCGCTGGTGACCTCGAAGACCCGCTTGCGACGTCCGCCACGCTCCTCCTTGGCACCTTCCATCCCCGAGTCCAGCAATCCCTTGTCCTGCAATCGATAAAGGGTGGCATGAATGGCCCCGAGGGCGGATTTCCGACCGGTCTGCCCGGCAAGGAAATCCCGAACGCCGAGGCCGTAGGCTTCTTCACCCAGGATGGCCACCGCCATCAGGACCAGTTCTTCGAATTCCCCGATACGATCTCCGCGTCCCATGGTACTGTTGTCTTAAGGGTTGGTGCTTCTTATGCAAAATATAAACTAATGTTACGCTGGTGAGGGTCACTATTTTGTGACCGTTCCTCATCCTGTGCCGATCCATGCCCGAACCCGTCATCCTTTCCGGTCACGCAGTCCGGCTCGTCCCGCTGACAATGGAGCACCTTGACGCCTTCTGTGCGGTGGGGCTCCACCCTTCCATTTGGGAGCACAATGCGTGGCCCGTACGCGATCGGGCCGGCATGGAGGCCTATATACAGAAGGCGATCAAGGGGCAGGACGAAGGGCACCAGATGCCGTTTGCCACCACCCTGGCCACCACCGGTGAAGTGATCGGATCCACGCGGTTTGCTGCCATCGACCGGGCCAACCGACGCATGGAAATCGGTTGGACGTGGATCACACCCTCATGGCAGCGCACGGCCGTCAACACGGAAGCCAAACTGCTAATGCTCCGCTACGCGTTCGGTGAAGCGGGCTGCCGCCGCGTGGAGTGGAAGACCGACGCGCTCAACCAGCGGTCCCGCAATGCCATTCTTCGCCTTGGTGCGCAGTTTGAAGGCACGCTCCGCGCCCACATGGTCCGCGAAGACGGCTCCTGGCGCGACACCGTCTACTACAGCCTGCTCGATGACGAATGGCCGGCGGCCGAAGCGCGCCTGGTCCGCCTTCTGGACCGCTGAAACAGCCGGTTCGCCCGAAAACCCGAAGGGGCCTACAGATCCTGCTCCTGTTTCTTGAGGATGAACACGCCCTCAGCCTGGCTGCTGACCACGATCACGCCGCTCTTGAAGTACGGGTAGTTGCTCCAGGAGCCGGCGAACCCGTGCACATTGTCGGCGTGCGGGGCCGTGTCGAACGCCGCCACTTCGACCGGGTTGGCCGGATCAGTGATGTCCAGGATGCGCAGACCCGCCTGATAGTTGGACTGGTACATCAGGTTGCCCCGCACGTACAGGTTGTGGTCTGAAGCGCCGTTGCTGTGGTAGAACTCGTTGACCAGCACGGGCTCGTCCAGGTCGCTCATATCCCAGACAAGCGTACGGGTGCGGTCCACGATGCGGTTCATCTCGTCGAGTTCGTCGTTCATGTAGAACCAGTTGTGGTCCTCGCTCAGCCAGCCCTGGTGCGTGTAGGCCGTGTTCGGATACTCGGCCACCGCGATGGTGGACGGGTTGTCCTTGTCCGTCATGTCGGCCAGGACGAGCGCGCGGCCATTCGAGCTCAGGCAGACTTCCCGACCGGCGTAGTCGGCATCCGCACCGCGGTAGATGACGCACTGCGCATCATGGACACCACGGAAATCGGGATGGATGTAGCAGCCCACGAATTGCGGATTGCCCGGGTCGCTGAGGTCCAGCATGTGCAGTCCGCCGCCGCAGCCATTGGCGCCCGATCCGCTGCCGACGGCATACCCGAAGCCGGATTCCTCGTTGATGATGATGTTATGAGAGCTGGCCACGCCGTGATACGTCATGTCCGGCTCGAAATCGACCGGCATGTCGGCGGGATCGACGCCCCGCAGGCGGGTCAAGTCAAAGACCTGGATGCCGTGATCCCCGGAGCCGTCGGCCACGATGTAGGCGTAGTTCTGGTACGTCTTGATGTCCCGCCACCAGGCACCCGGAGAGCCTTCGGTGCGCATCATCTGACCCACGACCACGGGGTGGTAAGGATCGGAGATGTCGATGAACGACGAACCGTCCGTGCGGCCGGCCAGGACGTATTCCTTGCCCGTTTCCGGATCGGTCCATCCCCAGATATCATTCAGGTTGGCGCCACGGTCGTGGGCCAGGTCATCGGTGGACACCATGGAAATCAGGTCCACACCCTCGCACGGAAAGAGCCCGTCGGCCAGGCCATCCTCGCACTCGATCTTCTCACCAGTCATGATGGAGGTAATGCGGATGACTTCGGCGCCGGCCGACCCGGCCAGCTGCCAGGTTCCGTCCCCGGTGCGCTCGTAAATGTGGGTCAGGCCGGCGCCGTAATCGGCATCCGGTGCCCCGACGGCCAGTACATCACCTTCAATGGCCACACCCACGCCGAACCCGTTGCCGGCCTGCTGCTCAGGCGCTTCGATGCGCGCCGGAGCCACTTCGAGGTGGTGGATGTTGTAGACGAACGCAGCGCGGTTCGCCCCCACCAACAGATGATTGCCCGAAAGGGCCAGGCCGCGACCGAATCCATTGCTCGCGCGGGGGCCGTCTTCCGAGGCCTCCGGCTGCTGCAGGATGCCCGTGTGCGCCCAGTCCCCTGCATCGTTGCGCTCGAAGACAAGCACGGCGCCGAATCGATCGTGATTGGGCGCACCGACATACAGTTTACCGTCGGCGGCGGCCAGTGTCTGACCCAGCGCAGCGTTCTCACCCAGACCCTCCGCGGACAGCTCGATGGCATCCGTCCAGGATCCGGATTCGGTCAATCGGTAGACATGCACGGCACCCATGCCCTCATGGGCCGAGGGAATACCGGCAAAAAGGGTGTTGCCCGAACCGGCCAATGCCCAGGCTGCGGCGTCGGATACGGTGCCCATGGCGTGCCACATGGAGCCCATGTGATGCACCACATGGATGGCACCCTCGTCTGTTGTTTCGTGATGGGAGGCCACCAGCCAGTTGCCACCCACCTTGGTCAAGGTCTGCGTGCGGAATCCGCCGCGGGCATACGCGCCACCGAACTCGTGACCCGCCGGAAGGGCATTGCCTGGTTCAATCTTGCCCGTCTGCTTCCATCCATCACTTCCCGGCGCGAAAACGTACACAGCATCAACGCCCGGCGCCGCCACCAGCAGCATGCCGTCAGCCGCCAGGATGGCGCGGCCGAACTCGTCCCCATGCTGACCGTCCTCGGCGCGGATCGCCCCGGTTTCCACCCATGCGCCGTCATCGTTGCGGGAATAGACATGGACCGTTCCGGCAGGATCCGATCCCGTCGGCCAGCCGATGGGCGCGGAGCCGACGAAGAGCTGGCCGTCCTGCATGGCCAGGGCGCCGCCGAATCCGAGGCGAGCCAGCAGGGAGCCATCGGGCGTCGATTGGGCGACGACGGATGCCACCGAAAAAATGGTGAGCAGCAGGAAGGAGAAGAGACGGGACATGGACGTGGGTGCTGGATGGATGGGCTCGAAGAGAGACCCAATCCTACCTCTTTTCCCGTCAAGGGGCAACACGGGTCGGGCAATCTCCTGACCCCGGGCAACAATCATGGGCATTTTCCGTCTCGCCAGCGATCAACCCTGCAACCAGTCCCTGCTCGCCATGCGTCGTTTTTATATTCCGATCCTGTTTGCACTTCTTGTCGCCTGGCCCGCTTCGGCCCAGCACGGACCCGTCAATCCGGCCGAACATGAGATCATGGAAGTCATCGAGACCATGTTCGACGGCATGCGTGCCCTCGACGCCGACATGGTGGCCTCCACGTTTGCCGAAGGCGCCGTGCTCAACTCCAGCGGATCGCGCAACGGTACGCCAATCGTGCAGTCAACGCCCATGGCGGGCTTCGTGAACGCCATCCGTCAGAGTGCCGGAGGCCCGGCCTGGGACGAGCGCATCTGGAATGTGCAGATTGAAGTCCAGGACAACCTGGCCACCGCCTGGATGGACTACGCCTTCTTTGCCGGGGACCGGTTCTCCCACTGCGGCTCCAACACGTTCCAGCTGGCCCGACAGGCCGATGGACACTGGCGAACCATTGCCCTGGCCGATACGCGGGTCATGTCCGGCTGCGAGCCCGACCCGGCCGATCTGGAAGAATCGCTGGTGCGCGTTGCGCTGCGTCACTACCTGCGCGGCCACGCCACGGGCCAGGCCAGTGAACACCAGCAAGCCTTCCATGAGGTGGCGAACCTCCATTTCATGCGCGACGGTGCCCTGCAGACCGTCACCAGCGCTGAATACATCGGTCGTGCTTCCGGTCAGCCTGCGGCCGACGAGGCCGAGCGCCGACGCTGGATCGACTGGGTGGACATCTCGGGCGACGCGGCCGTGGGCAAGATCACGCTCGACTACCCCGGCGCCACGCTGACCGACTACATGCAGCTGCTGAAGGTGGATGGTCAGTGGAAGATCGTGAACAAGATTTTCAGCGTGGAAAACGAAGAATAGGGCCTTTGGCACCACCGGGTGCCTTGAATCAACCACTCGGCTTTCCATTACAGACAGCTGTTGCGCGGCGGGGTATCATTCCAAGGAACGATACCCCGCCGCGTTTCATGTCCTCGCGCTTTTTCCTTCTGTCGGCCCTTGCCCTCCTTCCCGTCCTTCCCGGGTTCGCCCAGAACTCAGGAACGTGCGAACACGGCGTTGCGCGCGCTGAATTGAACATCGGCAACGTCCGGGCGGGGGTGTTCAACAATGGCAACCTGTTCTGGCAAGGGCTGCCCATGACGTACGAAGTACCCAAAGGGAGCGGCATCCAGGCCCACTTTTCCGACTACCTCGTTTTTGGCGGCATGGTGGATGGAGAACTACCTATGGTCAGCGCGCAATATGGACCGTTCGAATTGTGGCCAGGACGTATTCCGGACGATGGCCTGCCACCAACCTCCTGCGCCGAGTACGATCGCTTTCATGAGATCCAGTACGAGCAGCTCATCGGTGGCTTTGACGGCCAAGAAGCCATCGCGTCGTGGCCCGTCCAGGACGGGGCGCCCTGGGTCGAGAGGGACGGCTTTCCAGGATACTCGCCTGCAACCGGGGACCTGCCCATGATGCGCGGGGACCAGTACATCTGGTGGACCATGAACGATCTGGGAGGACCTCATGAGTTCTCGAAGACCCCTGCGTTGGGTGTGGATGTCCTGAGCGAAGCCTGGGCATTCGATGTGGTCGGAGACCTTGGCAATACGACCTTCTATCGACAGACCATCGTCAACCGCTCCATCTCCGTGATTTCGGACATGTATGTAGGCCGATTTGCCGATGTGGACCTGGGGACTGCGTTCGACGACTACCTGGGCTCCGATTCCACACTCAGCCTGGCCTATTTCTACAACGCGGACAACAACGATGACGACCAGTATGGACCGGCTCCCCCGGCCTTCGGATTCACGACCCTGGAAGCCCACCACTCGCGCGGTGGCCTTCCATCTGACGTAGGGGCAGGGCCTGGTTCATTCATGACGTCCATCATGGCTCCGAGTAAGAATTCGAGTCTTTATGAGCCCCGAGATGGCGAAGACTTTTACTGGTTCTTGAAAGGATACTGGAATGACGGCGTCCCGGTACGCGAAGGCGGAACCGGCTGGGATACCCTCGGCCCCGTGACAAGCTTTGCCTATCCGGGCGACCCGGTGACCCGATCCTTCTGGAGCCAGATGAACGACGGAAAAGGCGGGCCGCAGGCGCCCAACGACAAACGCATTGTCGGATCCTATGGCCCGTTCGATCTGGCACCCGGTGACTCGGTCTCTTTCACCTGGGCGTATGTCTGGGCGAGAGGTACCGACCACTTGGATTCCGTGTCAAGGCTCAAGACCGTGGCCGCTTATCTGCACGAGGTCAAGGGGGCCTTGATTGGATACCGCACAGAGGCGCCCCGCTTCATCGACGGCAACCTGCCCGAAACGCCGCAATACCCGTTCTGGGTGGACGAACCGTACCCCAATCCGGCATCGGACCGGGTCACGCTGTCGATGAGCCTGACCTGGGATGCGCCGGTCATGATCACGGTCCATGACATGCTGGGGCGGGAAAGACAGCACGCCACGTTCGATGGCCAACCCGGCCCCATCACGCACTCTCTGGACGTGTCCTCCCTGCCCCCGGGCGCTTACCAGATCCGCGTAATGCAGCGGGGTAAAAGCACCTACCAGCGCGTCGTGAAGCTCTGATCCGTCATTTGAGGAGGAACATGGTGCGGGTCTCTGTCCGCCCATTGGCGCTCAGGCGGTAGAGGTACGATCCCGACGGCAGGGACCCGGCGTCAAACCGGAACGTGTGTGAACCGGCCGGCAGAACGCGGCCTTCTGCAAGTCGGGCCACTTCACGGCCCATCATGTCATACACGACCAAGGTCACGGCCGCATCGCGCTCCAGCGAGAAGGCGATCTGCGTCGAAGGATTGAAGGGGTTGGGGTAGTTCTGGTCCAGACGGAACGCCATCGGCTGCTCTTCAAGAACGGTATCCGTTCCCAAGGGCTCTGGCGGGCCGAAGGCGATGCTGTTGGGCGTGATCAACCCGCCGGTCTTGATGAAGCGGTCCATGAAAGTGCCGGTTTCATTGTCGTAACGGTAGACATAGTTGGCACCCCAGTCGCCGACCCAGAGCCGCCCCGCGTCATCGACGGCGTACCCCTCGACGTGCACCAATCCGGACACGACGGTCTGCTTGAGCAGGCCGGTGGTCCCGTTGAAACGGAGCACCCTTCCCGAGCCGTTCTGGTTGCCCCAGTCCAACACCATCAGGTCCCCGTCCGGCTCGAACCACAGGTTGACGGGTCCCACCAGGATCCCCTGGGAAACGAGCGAACCCATGTAGGTACCTGCGGCATTGTAACGGCGCACATCCCGCCCGCCTGATGCCGAGCCGAACGCCACCACGAACAGGTTGCCGTCAGCATCCCATGTATGATCCATGAGGTTGAGCTTGGAGGGTTCGTTCGTGGCCAGACGCAGGAAAGCACCCGTATCACCGTCAAACACCGCAACATTCCAACGCGTTGCTCCCCATTGACTTACATACAAATGTCCATCCGGCCCCCAGGACATCTTGGTGGGCTCATCCAGTTCATATCCGGTTGTGAAACGCCCCAGGTCCTGTCCGGTCAGCGGGTCATACCGGTGTACTGATGCGCTATCAGGTCCCTTCCAGAACGAGACATAGAGCATGCCATCCTTGCCGAAAAGCACTTCCTGGGTCTCCCGTCGCCGGGTAGCGTCCCCGGGGATGATGTCATCGATGTACGCGCCGGTCTGGTAGTCGTAGCGCTTGACCGAGTGGGTGTTGCTGGAACTGACATACACGTACTGTTGGCCGGCGGCTGGAAGACAGGAAAAGAGGATGGCCAGGACGAGGAGGGAGCGCAGCATCATGGAATATCGGGAGGTTGGTTGCCTGAAGGGATACGGCGCGGAGACAAGACGTTTCGCCGGGCACGAAGAATGGAATGGACCCCGAAATGCCTTTTGTGGGGCGAACCGCCGAACAGCGCACGGCGATTGACCCCTATCGCCCATGTAACTTTTGCCGATCTCAGGGGTAGAGGGGGGCCATCCTTTTGACGGAAAGGCCCATTCCAGATACCAGAGGCCGATTTTCAGCATGCCCAACACCGACTACAAACCCATCTCCTGCACCTTCCACGACATCCTGGAACACCACGCCATGCGCGGTGACGTCGTAAAGGTTGTGTGGGAAGCCAGCGGTGTTGAGCGCGAGGGTTCGTTCTGGCTCCTGGATGTGAGCGCCCACGACGGCGCGGACTGGGTCAAGATGCTGCCGGTGGGCGAAGAGGCTTCGGCCAAACCCTTTGAAGTCCGGCTCGACCGCCTCATCCAGGTCGACGGTCAGGAATTGCCGCGATTCTGCTGAGCCGTCCGGGGCAGAATGGACTGCCCTCCAAAGGGGCAAACCGCGCGTAACCCGGTTCGCCCGAATCCCGTAGGGCAGCATTCCCGGGGGACGCACCAATCTGCGAGCACAGCGGATTGCCCGACACTTTCCGACCATCCTGCGACCACTGCCCACCTCCCTGGTCAGGCCGGAAGCGCCACCCAGACCTGCCATGTTCCGGAACTACATGCGCGTTGCCCTGCGCAACGTGCTCAAGCACAAGGTCCATTCGTTCATCAATGTGACCGGCCTGGCCATTGGCCTGGCTTCCTTCGTCCTGATTTTCCTCTACGTCCAGGACGAGCTCTCCTACGATCGTTACCACGAGAAAGCCGACCGGATCTATCGGGTCACGTCCGAGGTCCCGGGCGCTGAATTCTCGGCCAGCATGGCCTTTCCCGTGGGCCACACCCTGCAGGTGGACTATCCCAACTTCGTGGAGTCCTACGTCCGGTTCTTCAACTTCCAGGCGCCGACGGTGGCCATGACCTACCAGCCGGACGGCGGCGAACGGATCCGGTTCAACGAACCGAACTTCTTCCTGGCCGACTCCACGCTCTGGGACGTGTTCGATTTCGAGCTGCTCGTCGGCGACAAGAAGACCGCGCTGGCCCAGCCGAACAACATCCTGCTGACCGAGCGGATGGTCGAGAAATACTTCCGGAATGAGGACCCGATCGGCAAGGTCATCCAGCTCGAGAACCAGGGCACGATCAACTTCACGGTGGCCGGCATCCTAGCCAATCCACGGACCAATTCGCACTTCGAATACGACTTCCTGGCCTCCATCAACACGCTCAACGCCTTCCAGAACGGGCAACCGTTCCAGGACAACAACTGGTACTGGAACCCGGCCTGGACCTACATCCTGATGGCGCCGGGCGTGGATATCGCCACCTTCGAATCGTTCTTCCCGGACTTCGTGCAGAAGTACTGGCCAGCGTTCATCAAGGACAACGCCTTCATGTACCTGCAGAAGCTGACCGACATCCACCTGACAAGCCGGCTGGATTTCGAGATCCGGCCCAACAGCGATATCGCTTACGTCTGGATTTTCTCGGCGATTGCCCTGTTCATCCTGCTCATTGCCTGCATCAACTTCATGAACCTGACCACGGCCCGCTCGGGTCAGCGGGCACGGGAAGTAGGGCTGCGCAAGGTGCTCGGTGCCGTCAAGGGGCAGTTGGTGCGGCAATTCCTGAGCGAGTCCATCCTGCTCGTGGCGCTGGCCCTCATGGTGGCCATCCCGTTGATCTATGCCGGCCTTCCGGTTCTGAACGGATTTGCAGGCAAGTCACTGACGTTCAGTCCAATGGGCAACCCCATGCTCTTCCTGGGCCTGATCGGCATCGTGTTTGTCGTGGGCAGCCTGTCCGGGCTGTATCCCGCGTTCTTCCTGTCGGCTTTCCAGCCCGTTCTGGTGCTCAAGAACATGCTGACCGTCGGGCGAACCGACGTGTCCGGGCTACTTCGCAAGGGCCTCGTCGTAACGCAGTTCGGCATATCCATCCTGCTGATCGTGGGAACGTTCGTGGCCTACGACCAGCTCGAGTTCATGCAGTCCAAGAACCTGGGCTTCGACAAGGAAGAGGTGGTCCTGATTCCGATCCTGGGCACCCCGCTCACCCCGCAGTACAAGGCGTTCAAGGACCAGCTGTTGCAGAACAACAACATCGTGGCCGTGACGGCCCTCGAGGACGTGCCGGGCAGCAAATATCAGACGGACTCGTTCCAGTTCGAGGGTATGCCGGATCCCATCCAGTTTCCCCGGCTGACCGTCCATGACGATGCCGTCGAAGTGCTGGGCATGGAATTGGTGGCTGGAAGAGGTTATTCGGAGGACTTCCCGGCGGATTCTGCAGCCGCCATCATGGTCAACGAAGCCATGTTGCCGCTGTTGGGCCACCAGACGGCAGAGGATGCCCTCGGCCATCGGATCACACTGCGGAATCAGCAGAAGGAAATCGTCGGCGTGGTCAAGGACTTCCACTACGCCTCGCTGCACAACCCGATCGGCCCGTTCATCGTGGAGCGGTTCTTCGGACCGGGGATCTTCAACTTCTTCGGGCGCTATGTGGCCGTGCGCATGCAGCCGGGAGACCCGGCCGCTACCCTGGCCTTCCTCGAGGAGCAGTGGCGCCGTTTCGTACCGGACCGGCCGTTCGAATACCGCTTCCTGGATGCCGAGCTGGACAAACTCTACACAGCCGAACAGACGCTCGGACAGGTGGCCACGATCTTCTCCATCATGGCCATCTTCGTGGCCTGCCTGGGGCTCTTCGGTATGGCGTCGTTCACTGCCGAGCGCCGCACCAAGGAAATCGGTGTCCGCAAGGTGCTGGGCGCCACGGAATTGGGGATCATCACGCTTTTGACCAAAGAGTCCGCCCGTTTGGTGGTCATCGCTTTTGTCCTGTCGGCACCCCTGGCCTGGTGGGCCATCTCGAAATGGCTGCAGACGTTCACCTACGCCACGACGGTCAATCCGCTGTCCTTCCTTGTAGCGGGAATCGCTGTCTTCGTCGTGGCCATCCTGACCGTGGGCCTGCAGTCCATCCGGACAGCCACGGCCAATCCGGTGGAAAGCATCCACTACGAATAGCATCCACAGCACAGTGTCGATGGGTGGCGCGGGGCGGCGGCGAATTCTTCGCCGCC
>JAQCDI010000187.1 GCA_027620595.1 Bacteroidota bacterium
GGGCGCCGGATGGCGCCCCGACCCGCACGCGTTTTGCCCCCCGTCCGTATTTTCCGGCCCTGCCCGAAGGAGCGGTTCGCCCGTTATCCTGCATACATCCAGTTGCATCCATCAAGGCCCTACATGAAGCCCGACCATATTGCCATCGAAACCCTGTCCAAGCACCTCGGAGAAGAGGTGACGCTGCGCGGCTGGCTGTACAACAAGCGCAGCTCCAAGGGACTGCACTTCGTCGTGTTGCGCGATGGAACGGGCCTCTGCCAGTGCGTCGTCAATGAAGAGCAGGTAGATGCGGCCTCCTGGGAAGCAGCTTCTGAGGCCACGCAGGAAAGTTCGCTGGAGCTGAAAGGCACCATCCGGGCCGATGAGCGACAGGTTGGCGGTATCGAAATGCAGGTCACGGCTGCGAAGATGTACCAGAAGGCCGAAGAGTACCCCATCACGCCGAAAGAGCACGGGGTGGACTTCCTGATGAACAACCGCCACCTGTGGCTGCGCAGTCGTCGGCAGTGGGCCATCCTGCGCATCCGGAACAGTGTGGTGATGTCCATCCACAACTTTTTCCAGGAGCGCGGATTCCTGCAGATGGATGCGCCCATCCTGACAGGAACGGCCGTTGAAGGCACGTCTACGCTCTTCGAAATGGAGTATTTCGGGCGACCCGCGTACCTGACCCAGAGTGGTCAGCTGCACGGAGAGGCCATGGCCATGGCGTTCGGCAAGATCTACACCTTCGGCCCGACGTTCCGTGCGGAAAAATCCAAGACCCGCCGACACCTGACCGAATTCTGGATGATCGAGCCCGAGATGGCTTTTTACGATCTCGAGGCCACGATGGAGCTGGCCGAAGAGATGCTCTCGCGTATCGTAAGTGACGCCCTTCGGGACTGCCAGACGGAACTCGAAGTGCTGGAGCGGGACCAGGAGCCGCTGCGTCGAAGCATCGGTACGTACCCGCGCGTAACCTACTCCGAGGCGGTGGATATCCTGCACTCGAGGAAGACGGCCGACATGGTCCGTGACAAGATTGCCTCTACTGAAGAGGAGAAAGCGGCCCTCGAAGCCGAACGGGAGGCCGGAAAGGCCGCCTACGGCCAGGCCAAGAAATGGGAAAAGCGCAAGATTGATGCACGCGAGATCGAGATCGCGGTTCGCCTGAATGATATCGAGGAAGAGCTGCGCAACCTGCCGAAGTGGCTGGAGTCGGCCCAGAACTTTGAGTGGGGCACGGACTTCGGTGGTTCGGACGAGACGCTGATCACGTGGCACTTCGATCGGCCCATCATCGTGCACCGTTTCCCGCACGAGTTCAAGGCCTTCTACATGAAGCGCGATCCAGAAGACGATCGGTTGGCGTTGGGAATGGACGTTCTGGCCCCGGAAGGCTACGGCGAAATCGTCGGGGGTGGGGAGCGCGCCACGGATCTGGAATTCCTGCAGGCGCAGGTCCGCAAGCATGGTTTGCCCGAGGAAGCCTTCACCTGGTACTTCGACCTGCGCCGCTACGGCTCGGTGCCGCACGCCGGGTACGGCCTGGGCCTGGAGCGTACGGTGACCTGGATCTGTGGCATCCATCACCTGCGCGAGACCATTCCGTTTGCCCGGACCCTGGACCGGCTCTATCCCTGATCCTGCGCGTGGGCGGAGAAAAAGGATCGCACCGGGCAGTATCGAGGTGTCCGGCACGGGGCTTGCAGTAAAAGGGTCAGCAAGGCGCGAAATGCCTTCCCTTCATCGTTATTCATCTGAATCAACGCGTACGTCCATGATGCCTGCCCTGAATCCGCTCCGCTTCTGTGTTCTCCTGGCTACAGTCCTGACCGTATCGTGGTCCGTCCTGGCACCCATGGCCGCGGCCCAGGATCGCCCGTACACCATTTCCGTCTCCGGACAGGCCGAGATCCGCACAGCTCCCGACATGGCCACCGTCTGGTTCGGCGTCGTGACGCGGGATAAGCATCCGGATGAAGCCCGCCGGCTCAATGCCGATGCAGCGGCGGCGGCCATGAACGCTGTTCGCGCCCTGGGCATCCCGGAGCGCGACATCCGCCTGGAAACGATCCAGTTGCAGCCGCTTCGGGAATATGATCCGGATCGCCGTGTCTATCGTGAGGAGGGTTTCGAGGCCACGCGCAATGTCGAGGTCACGGTTCGCAACCTGGATCTGTTGCCGGACCTGATGGCTGCCATCGTGAACGAGGGCGCCAACCGCATCAACAGCATCCAGTACGGGCTGGAGAACAAGGACGCCGCTGAGCTGGATGCCCTGAAGCAGGCAGCCCGCGTGGCACGCGTCAAAGCCGGGGCCATTGCCGCCGAACTGGGCTTGTCTCTGGGAAGCGCCATCCAGATCAACGAGCAGGGCGTATTCGTTCCGCAGCCGAGGATGCAGATGGAAATGGCATCCGTGGGCGCCATGGCCAAGGATGCGGGCAATCCGGATGCGTTTGCCGCCGGGGAGTTGACCGTCAGCGCGAGTCTGACGGTCGCGTTCTCCCTGACGGACCAGAAGTAGGCGTCGGGCCTTTCAGCAACGCGCCGGGTCGATTCCTCAGGGAGCGGACTACTTCTTGAACCACTTGTTGTAGATCCACAGGATCAGAAGGGCGCCCAGCGTGGCGCTCACGATGGATCCCAGCAGGCCGTCCAGCAGCCGGCTCATGCCCAGCAAGCCGCCGAGCCAGTCACCGACAAAAGCGCCGAAGATGCCCAGCAGCGTGGTCATGACAAAGCCGCCGCCTTCCTTGCCGGGCATGATGTATTTGGCCAGTGCTCCGGCAACGAAGCCGACGATGATGATCCACAGAATTCCCATGACGATCCTCCAGGATGGTGAAAGGAGAGGGTACGGACGCATACAGCGGAAGGATACGGTGTTCGATGCTTAGTTTCCGGGATACGGTTTCCCGAACACCTGACTGAAGGTTCATGTCCAGAACGCTTGTTGTATCCATTTCCGGAATCCGGGGCATTTTCGGCGCCGGGCTGGATCCGGAAGTCATTGTGCGATATGCGTCCTCCTACGGGGACTGGATCCGCGGCCAGGCCTCGAATCCGAGCGTGGTCGTGGGCCGCGATGCCCGAGTATCCGGGCCGGTATGTGCCGACCTGGTTATGCGCACCCTGCAAAGCCAGGGCATTGAGGTGCTGGATGCGGGGTTGGCCACCACGCCGACGGTCGAAATGGCCGTACTGATGGAGGGTGCCACCGGCGGCATCGTGCTGTCCGCATCCCACAACCCCGCCGAATGGAATGCACTCAAGCTGCTCAACGGTCGTGGCGAATTCCTGTCACCGGCCGATGCCCAGCGCGTGATCGATGCGGCCGCTCAGCCCGATCGACAGTGGGCGGCCTGGGATGCGCTCGGCGGAATGCGCTCCGAGGACTACCTGGAGCGCCATGTGGAAGCCGTCTGTGGACTGGACGGCATCGAGCCGGACCGGATTGCCGACCGGGACTTCCGGATCGTTGTGGATGCGGTCAACTCTGTGGGGGGCATTGCCCTTCCGGCGCTGCTGCGCCGATTGGGAGTACGCGATGAACAGATCATTCGTCTGCACTGCGAACCAACCGGACGGTTTGCGCACCCGGCTGAGCCCCTGCCCGAGAACCTGACGGAGATCATTGCGCGGGTCGGGGCCGAGGGCGCCGACCTGGGTCTGGTGGTCGACCCGGATGCCGACCGTCTGGTGTTGATTGCTGACGGCGGCGTCTACGTGAGCGAGGAACTGACCCAGGTACTGGCCGCCGATTTCTGGTGGCAGTCGCATCAGGGACCCTTTGCCACCAACCTTTCCTCGTCCCGCGCCATCGAGGACGTGGCCCGTCGCCATGGACAGGAGGTCTACCGCTCGGCTGTGGGCGAGATCAATGTGGTGGAGCGCATGAAGGAAGTCGGAGCCGCCATCGGAGGCGAGGGCAATGGCGGGGTGATCCTGCCCGACCTGCACTACGGAAGGGATGCGTTGGTCGGCGCCGCGCTCGTCCTGCAGCGCCTGGCGGATACAGGTGCGTCGTTGAGCGAGTGGGTGGCGGATATGCCCACCTACCACATGGCCAAGACCAAGACGGATATTGGATCCCTTGACCCCGACCGGTTGCTGGCCCGCATGGCCGAGCGTTACCGCGGGGATCGCATCAGCACGGTGGATGGCGTGAAAGTGGATCTGGACGAGGGCTGGGTCCATATGCGCAAATCCAATACGGAGCCCATCATCCGGGTGTATTCCGAGGCTGGATCGGCTGAGGCCGCGCACGCGTTGGCTGGCCGGTTCATGCAGGAGCTGCTGTCTGGCGCCTGACCGGACAGGAGCCGGGCGGCGGATCGCGCCTGATCAGCCGATGTCAGAAGCGATCCGGCCGATCCATCAGATGTCCCGGAACCGGGCGTCCTCCACATCACTGGCCGGCGGCGTTTTTGGAGCGGGAGCGCCGGGTTTGCGCACCACGCGGATCGGCGGTTCGTCCTCCTGGGGCGGGTAGGCCTCATACGGACGGGTACGGGGAGGATCGAGGGGCTGCTGCTGCCCTCGTGCAACGGCAATCAGGTTGCCGGCGGCCCGGAAAATCCACCAAACCAGGATGGACAGGAACAGGATCTTGATCAGCATGCCGGAACAGCGAAGGAGACAGGGTCAGAGCAGGGGAGTGGTGGACCGGGACGGATTGAAGTACGTCGTTCCGGGGTGCCTCAGCGAGGCGATCTGACGGATGAGTTCGTTGAGATCGGCCGGATGTTTCACGAAATCCAGGTTCGTAGCGTTGACGATCAGCAGCGGACTTTGATTGTAGTGGAAGAAGTACTGGTTGTAGGCCTGGTTCAGGCTGTCGATGTACGCTCGTTCCATGTTCTTCTCGTAATCCCGCCCGCGCTGTGAGATGTTGGCCATCAGCCGGTCGGTGGATGCCTGCAGATACACGATCAGGTCCGGCACGGGTGTCGTGGGCTGCATGATCCCGAACATGGTTTCATAGAGCCTGAGTTCGTCCCCGTCCAGGTTGATCCGGGCAAAGATGCGGTCCTTGTCGAAGGTGTAGTCGGCCACCACGTAGTCGTGGAAGAGATCCCGTCCTCCGAGGGTCTGCTGCTGCCGGAATCGGCTGGCCAGGAAGCTGAGCTGGGTCTGGAAGGCCCACCGGGCGCGGTCGGAGTAGAAGCGTTCGAGGAAAGGGTTCTCATCGAACTGCTCCAGGACCAGCCGGGCATTGGTGCGATCGGCCAGGATATTGGCCAGCGTGGTCTTGCCTGCGCCGATGACGCCCTCGATGACCACATACTGCAGGTGCTCGGGCCAGATGATGGTCTCGTCAGAAACCGGCTCTGGCGCGTTCTCGGGTGCCGTGTCTTCGAAAAGACTCATACGCGGCGTGCAGGCTGCAGGGTGAGTGGTGTACGCCGAACCTCGCTATGGTCCGGACAAGCTTCGAGAAGATAGCCCACCGTTTGGTGAAACGGAGCCGGCAGGATGAAGTCGGGGGCGATTTCAGCAAAGGGTTCAAGAACGAACCGCCTCAGATGCAATCGGGGATGGGGAAGCTGCAGATCCGTTGTCTGGACGTTGTGTCCTCCGG
>JAQCDI010000188.1 GCA_027620595.1 Bacteroidota bacterium
GGCATGCGGGCGCGCCGTTGTTTGGTGCCCATGCATGAGAACGTCCGGGGTCTGCAAGCGTATGTGGGCCAATCCACACACCGATCATGAGCGCCTCCGCTTCCTCCCCACGCATCCTGTTCATGGGAACGCCGGAATTTGCTGTTCCGTCGCTCGAGGCCCTGGTGCGTGCCGGTTTGGCGCCATCATCCGTGGTCACGGCACCGGATCGCAAGCGCGGACGCGGCCAACAGATGTCGCCCGCGCCCGTCAAGGAAGCGGCCCTGGCCCATGGCATTACCGACATCCTGACGCCGGAGGATGTGAAGGATCCCGCGTTTGCGCGGGATGTGGCCGAGCGCCGTCCGGATATCATGGTGGTGGTGGCCTTCCGCATCCTGCCGGAAGCCGTGTTCAGTGCTGCCCGCCTGGGCGCTTTCAACCTGCACGGTTCGCTGTTGCCGGCATATCGGGGCGCAGCCCCCATCAACCGCGCCATCATGGCGGGGGAATCGGAGACGGGCGTAACCACTTTCTTCCTGCGTCAACAGGTGGACACGGGCAACGTGATCCAGAAACGCAGCATGCCGATCGGGGAGAACGAGACGGCCGGCGAGGTCCACGACCGCATGATGGTCATGGGTGCCGAGGTTGTGGTGGAAACCGTGCATCGCATCCTGGCCGGGTCGGCACAGGCCGAGCCGCAGGACGATGCCCTGGCCAGTCCGGCCCCCAAGATCTTCCGGGACGACTGCCGAATCGACTGGTCCCGTCCAGCTGACCAGGTACACAACCTGATCCGGGGCGTATCCCCCGTGCCCGGCGCCTTCACCAACTACGGCGGCAAGCAGCTCAAGGTGTACCGCTCCTTGCGCGCTGCGTGGACCGGAGCGCCGTCGGCGCCGGGCACGATTCTGGCCACCGAGCCGGAGCTCGTCGTGGCCACCGGAGAGGGGGCGCTTGCCCTTCAGGAGGTGCAGATGGAAGGTCGGCAGCGCATGTCGGCAAAGGACTTCGTGCACGGCCACCGGCCGATGCCCGGAGTCCGACTGGGGGAGGATTGACATGGACTCCCGACGCATCGGTTCGGAGGGCGGCACCACCCCCTCGTTCGTCCGGCCGTTCCTTTATGCGCTCAACCGCATGCAGGCCAATGAAGTGCTGCGGCCTTCCCAGTACATGGACCGGGCCCGTAGCATCCTCATGGATCGACTCGGAGCCGGTGGCGGAGCTCCGGTAACCGGATTCAGTCGAGGGGCTGCGGGGATCATTGCCGACCAGACCCACTACTTCGACGGATATGCGCTCCTGTTGCGCTTGCAGCAGGGCGTCTCCGTCTCGGCCCGGCGCAACGAAAGCAGCCATACCCGGGTGGTCATCGAAGGTGTGACCGAGGTGCTCCAGTTTGATGCCTATGAGCAGGACATTCCCGGCTTCGGAGGACTCCTGGCCAACCTGGTCCAGGTGCTGGGCAAAGAGCAGGTCCAGTTCGATGTCTCCATCGTGGGCGGGATACCGACCGGACTCGGAGCCGCCTTCCATGCCGCTGCCGCCACGAGCTTCCTGCTGGCCCTGGATGCCCTCCATGCCGAGCGTGAGCGCCCTTCGCCGCCTGCCCAGGAGCCCTCAGAGCTGAGGACCGACCTGCGCGACAAGGCCATCGAGGCGCTCTCCCGCTGGTATGGACATCGCTTCAGTCCGGCATTCGTGATTGCCAGCCTTTCGCAAGCCGAAGACCCGTTCCTCCTTGTGGATACATCCACCATGGAGTATGTGCCCGTTCCCTCCGATTCGGCCAAACGCCCGGGTTGGGCCATCGTGGAGACGTCGCACGACTGGCAGAAACCCATGGCCGAGTCCCAGAAGCGGTTCGACCGTGCAGAGGCTGTCACGGGGACGTTGCGCACCAAGGGGTTCGCCCATATCCGGTCCCTGCGGGACGTGGAGCACCGTGAGCTCGAGCAGGCCCTTTCGGCGGTGGGCCGTCGCTACCGTTCCACATTGCGGCATCTGGTGTCGGAGAACCGCAATGTGCAGAAATGTGTCGTGGCCATCCGTAAAGCCGACTGGCAGTTCCTGGGGGCGCTGCTCATGATTTCGCAGTCCTCCAAATCCTCGGACTGGGACACCACGGGGGACCTGCACGAATTGGTCACGAACCTCGCGGAATCGGCCTCCCTCGACGGTATATTCGGGGTTGTCCAGTCCGGTGAGGGCGGATGCATGCTGGTCGTGGGCCAGCCTTTCTCGCTGCCGGCCTTCCTGGATCAGGTCCGGGAAAAAGCGGCTCCACATACGAGTGGCGCCATAGAAACGTTCATCATCTGACGCCGATCACCAACCCAGCACGGACACAAACCCCATACGGATGAGTACCGATTTCGATATCTCCGCGGTCAATGATCGCATCGCCAAGGAAAGTGCCTTCATTGATGATCTCCTGACAGAGATCGGCAAAGTGGTCGTGGGACAGCGCTACATGGTGGAGCGCCTGCTCATCGGTCTGCTAGGGGACGGACACATCCTGCTTGAGGGCGTACCCGGCCTGGCCAAGACCCTGACCGTTTCGTCCCTGGCGGGTGCCATCGGTACCTCTTTCCAGCGCATCCAGTTTACGCCGGACCTCCTTCCGGCCGACGTTCTGGGCACGCTGGTGTTCAATCCCAAGGAGGGCAGCTTCTCGATCAAGAAAGGGCCCATCTTTGCCAACATCATCCTGGCCGACGAGATCAACCGCTCCCCGGCAAAGGTCCAGAGTGCGCTCCTCGAGAGCATGCAGGAACGTCAGGTGACCATCGGCGACACCACGTTTCCGCTGGTGGCCCCTTTCCTCGTCCTGGCTACGCAGAACCCCATCGAGCAGGAGGGGACCTATCCTCTGCCCGAGGCGCAGGTGGATCGCTTCATGATGAAGATCAAGGTGGGCTACCCCACCCGTGAGGAGGAACTCGAGATCATGCGGCGCATGGCACGCACCGGCGACAAGACGGCCGTGCGTCCCGTCGTGACTCCCAAGCAGATCCTGGATGCGCGCGCCGTGCTCAATGCCCTCTACATGGACGAGCGGGTCGAGCGCTACATCGTGGACCTTGTCGTGGCCTCGCGTCAACCCGATGCGGTTGGCCTCGGTATGCTGACGCCCCTGATCGAGTATGGCGCTTCGCCCCGTGCCACCATCAACCTGAACCTGGCCGCCCGCGCCCACGCTTTCCTGCAGCACCGGGCGTACATTACCCCCGAAGACGTGCGCTCCATTGCGATGGACGTCCTTCGGCACCGCATTGCTGTGACGTACGAGGCGGAAGCCGAGGAAATCAGCAGCGAGGACATCGTGCAGCGCATCCTCGATACGGTCGAAGTGCCCTGACCTGATCCACCGCCTTTCCCACCGTTGCCCCACCCCGCGACGCCCATGGCCCGTCGAGCCAAACCTTTCAAGAAGGAGTCCATTTCGGTGGCATTTGCCATCGAACAGCTCCAGAAATCGGTGGGTCTGGCCGTCAAGGCCCTCAATTCGGTGGATGCCGAAGTGCGGCTGATCAAGGAGAGCAACCTGCACCGACCGGGTATGGCGCTGGCTGGATACCTTGATCTGTTCACGCATCAACGCGTGCAGGTCCTGGGCAATACAGAGTGCCGATTCCTGGCCCACCTGTCAGAAGATCAGCGGATCGAGGCGTTCAACAACGTCCTGAAATTCCCCATTCCGTGCATCATCTGTACAGAGGGCAACGTGCTCGATGACACGTTGCTGACCAAGGCCACGAACGCCGGCGTGCCCATCTATGTCACGACCGAGCCGAGCACCAAGTTCATGTATGTCCTTCGGGACTTCCTGGAGGATCAGTTTGCACCCCAACAGTCCCTGCACGGGTCGCTCATCGACGTATATGGCATCGGATTGTTGATTGTTGGACCGGCGGGCATCGGTAAGAGCGAGGTGGCCCTGGATCTGGTCGAGCGCGGTCACCGGCTCGTGGCGGATGACGTCGTGATGGCGACCCGCAAAGAAGGACAGGTGGTGATGGGTTCGGGCACGGATCTGGTGCAGCACTTCATGGAGGTCCGCGGACTTGGCTTGGTCGACGTCCGGGCCATGTTCGGTATCCGGGCCATCCGCTTCCAGAAGCGCATCGAGGTGGTAGTCAACCTGCATCCTTGGGATCCGGAGGAAGAGTACACCCGCTTGGGCATGGTGGACGAGACCTTCGACATCCTGGGCGCCAAACTGCCCCTCGTCATGTTGCCCATCACGCCGGGCAAGAACGTCACGGTGCTGTGCGAGGTCATTGCCATGAATCACCTGCTGCGGCACTACGGATATGACCCTGCCGAGGTATTTGCCGAGCGACTGGCCGAGCGCATCCGCAAGAAAGGCGGTGCCAACGCCGAGCCGGGACGCGGCATCGAGTACTTCGAGCACGATTACGAGTAGCTCCGTGCGCGCACTGCTGCTTGCGCTCCTGCTCTCGAGCGTAAGCCTGTGCGTTGGCGCACAACCCTTCGTCGAATTCCAGCGCGGGGATTTCCCGCTTATCCTCTCCGCACCCCACGGCGGATACCTGACCCCGGACAGCCTGGCCGACCGTACCTGCGCCGCTTGCGTTACGGTCCGAGATACGCGCACGCAGGAGTGGGCGCGGTTCCTGGCCGATGATATCGAGCAGCGCACCGCACGACGCCCCTGGGTGGTCATCAACCTCCTGGCCCGGGTCAAACTGGACGCCAACCGGGATGTGGCGGAAGCCGCCGATGGCGATCCGCGTGCCGCCGAGGCATGGCAGATCTATCACGCGGCGCTGGAGGAAGCTTCGGCCGAGATCATGCAGCGCTTCGGGAGCGGCCTTTTGTTGGACCTGCATGGCCACGGCCATTCGATTGAACGCTTCGAGCTGGGATACCTGCTCTCGGCGAGTCAGCTGCGCGAATCCGACGCAGCCATGGAAATGCGGGCGGGTCTTTCCAGCATCCGGGCCCTGCATTCCCGCTCGGGAGTGCCATTCGGTTCCATCGTTCGCGGACCGGACAGCTTTGGGGACGCGCTCTTCCGGGAAGGGATTTCGTCGACGCCCTCACCCGCCGATCCTGCTCCGCTCTCCGGTCAAGCCTTCTTCTCCGGCGGGTACATCACGGCCCGGCATGGTTCCAGGGACGGAGGGGAGGTGGACGCCATCCAACTCGAGGCGCACTACCCCGGTATCCGGGATTCCGACCTCCATGTTGCCGAGCTGGCGTCCCGGGTAGGGGGCGCGGTTCTGGCGTTCCTCGAACGATGGTATCCGTCAGCCGTCGGCACCGACATCGTACCCTGGCCGGACGAAGCGGGATCTGCAAGCTGTCTGACCGCCACACCTGCTGGAATCCGGTTGCATGAAACCTGCCTTGCCGGTCGGGTCGAGGTTGTGGACATGCTTGGACGGCGAGTAATGGCCATCCGAATGGCGCCGGGTGAGGAATGGATGGCGTCTTCCCGTGCTCGGGGGCTCTATCTCGCCCGGTTCGAACACGATTCCGCCGTGTTGCGCTTCTTCCGCTGACGTGGTCAGGCCGCTGTCTCGACGTCTTCTTCGACCTCTTCCTTTTCGAACTT
>JAQCDI010000189.1 GCA_027620595.1 Bacteroidota bacterium
GGGGGGGGGGGGGGCCCCCCCCCCCCCCCCCCCCCCACGAAACACCTGCAGGAAACCGGGATTACCGGGCCGCTGCGAAGTTGGCCGAGACCGCATTCCAGTCCACAACATTCCAGAACGCGGAAATGTAGTCGGGACGGCGATTCTGGTAGTGCAGGTAATAGGCATGCTCCCACACGTCCAAGCCCAGGATCGGGGTGTCGCCCTGCATGTAGGGGCTGTCCTGGTTGGCTGTGGAGTACACGGCTACGTTGCCGTCGGCCTTGACCACCAGCCACGCCCAGCCTGATCCGAAGCGGTTGCCGGCGGCGTCGCCGAATGCGGTCTTGAAAGCGTCGAAAGAGCCGAATGCGGCGTTGATGGCTGCGGCCAGGTCCCCGGAGGGTGCGCCACCACCATTCGGGGACATGACACTCCAGAACAGGGAGTGGTTGGCATGTCCTCCGCCATTGTTCCGTACGGCGCCACGGATAGCCTCCGGAAGGTTCTCAATGCCGCGGAGCAGGTCGGCCAGGGACTTCGATGCCAGGTCGGCGTGTCCCTCCAGGGCGGCATTCAGCTTGGCCACATAGCCCGCATGATGTTTGCCATGGTGGATTTCCATGGTGCGCGTGTCCACGTGGGGCTCGAGCGCGTTGTGGGCGTAGGGAAGATCAGGAAGCGTATGTGCCATGATGAGCAGGAGACAATTAGAAAAGCAGAACTGGAGAACCTAAGCGGCTATCGTCGGCACGGAATCGGAGTGCCTACACGTGTTGTACCGACGCTGCGCCTTGGAGGTCCGTTAATCCCTTGTTAAGCCAGGATGAGGGTCAACCGGCCAGCTGGGCCATGGCGCCGCCCTGGAAGAACCCTTGGGTGAGTTCCAGGGCAAACGTCGTTACACCGAACAGCAGCAGCAGCACCACACACGCAATGAGGACCAGGGCGGACGCCCGCGGTACATCGAAGGCGGCGGCAGCGGCCGGTGAATCGGCGTCTGCAGGCTTCATGAAAAAGACCACCAGGACGCGCAAGTAGTAGTAGGCCGAGGCGGCGCTCGTGAGTACCCCGATGATGGCCAACCAGACGAGATCGGCTTCAATGGCGGGGGCAAAGACGGCCCACTTGCCAAGGAAACCGGCCAACGGGGGAAAACCCGACAGGGAGAACATGAACACGGCCATGGTCCAGCCGAGCAGCGGCTTGCGGTAGCCGACGCCAGCCAGGGAGTCCATCGTCTGCTCGGAGCCTTCCTTGCCGTCCCATTCCAGGAGGGCCAGCACGCCGAAGGCGCCGATGTTCATGATGGTGTAGACCATCAGATAGAAGAGTGCGCCAGCGTATCCAGCCTCGGTGCCCGAAGCCAGTCCGACCAGGACATAGCCGGCATGGGCAATCGAGGAGTAGGCCAGCATGCGCTTGATGTTCTGCTGCGACAGCGCTATCACGTTGCCGAGGACCATCGTGATGACGGCAAACACGGCCAGAACGTCGGCCCAGCGCTCGGCCGGCAGGGCTTTCCAGAGCACCACGACCAGGGCGGCAAATGCCGCGGTCTTGGAGGCCGTGGACATGAAACCGGTGATGGTTGTCGGAGCGCCTTGGTAAACGTCCGGCGTCCACATGTGGAATGGAGCGGCGCTGACCTTGAAAAGGAATCCCACCAGCAGCAGGGCAACCCCACCCCAGAACATGATGCCCGTGCCCTCGGCGGCAACCGCCTGGATCATGTCGAACTGCATCGAGCCCGTGGCGCCGTAGAGGAGGGCAATACCGTAAAGGAAGAAACCGGTTGAAAAGGCGCCCAGCATGAAGTATTTCAGCGCACTTTCGGTCGAACCGGCTTCCGAACGAACGAATCCGGTCAGTACGTAGAGGCAGATGGACATCGTTTCCAGGCCCACGAACACCATGATCAGATTGTTGGACGCGCCGAGCACCAACATGCCGACCGTGGAGAACAGGATGAGACCGTAGACCTCGCCGATGTTGTGCCCGATGCGCTTCAGGTAGGGTACCGAGAGCACGACCGAGAGCGCGCCGGCACCCAGCACCAGGGCATTGACGAACGCCGCTGATCCTCCCACCCTGAGCATGTCGTACCACGCCAGGGTTTCCGGCCGGGACACGTTCATCATCTCGATGACGAAGCCGGCCGCGAGGGCCAGCCCCGCAATCCACGGTGTGGCGGCGTGCCTCGGTTTGAAGGCATCGAAGACGACCAGGGTGAGTCCGGCCAGGGCAACTATGACCAGGGAGAGCGTGGCGCCCAGGTCGGCCCCCATCATGGAATAGGCTTGGGAAAGATCCATGTGTTCGGTCAGATCCAGGAAAGATGGTTGATACGGCGAGCCAGCTCCAGGTCCAGCTCGGTTACCTTGTTACCGGCGTCATGGGTGCTGAGCACTACACGAACCCGGTTGTACACGTTGGTCCATTCCGGATGGTGGTCCTGGTCTTCGGCCTCGAAAGCCACCCGGACCATGAAGCTCATGGCTTCGCGGAACGAGGCAAACTGGAAAGTCCGCTCCAGGGTATCCCCCTCGAGCGACCATCCGGGCAGTCCGGAAAGGGCCTGCCGGATGACGTCATCGGACAACGGCTGTCGGTTCAATGCATGCATGTCAGAGCACCCACCCGCTGTAGAAGATGATGTAGATCACAGCATACACCGGAAGCAGTATCGGAATGGAGTAGCGCACGATGTACCCCATGAAGGAAGGGGTTTCCACGCCATTGGCTTCGGCGATGGCCTTGACCATGAAGTTGGGGGCATTGCCGATGTAGGACATGGCGCCGAAGAACACCGCTGCCACCGATATGGCCTGCAGGAAGATGGCGGAGTCCAGTTGCTGGGCGAAGGCCGCCACCGCCTCAGGATTGTTCACGTCCATGCCGAACTTGCCCATGGCAGCCGCCACGAAGTTCAGGTAGGTGGGAGCATTGTCCAGGATGCCGGACAGGATCCCGGTGGCCCAGTAGAATGTGCCCACCGAAAGCGAATCGGCATGCCCACTGGCGAAGTCGGAAATCAACTGGAGCGCTGGCTGCATGGTGGCAAAGATGCCAAGGAACAGCCATCCCACTTCCCGGATGGGTTCGAAGCTGAATTCATTGCGCTGGAGGGACTCCTTGTCGGCGGTCACGAATGCCAGGAATGCCACCGTCAGCATGATGATTTCCCGGATGCCGAAAGGCACGTGCCACAGTTCATGCAGGTTGGGCACCCAGTCGAATACGTTGGGATCCAGGAATACGGATCCAATGATGATGGCCACCCAGACAAAACTCTTGGCACCCATCATGGACACGGTCCGCTCCTTGGGGTCCGGATCCGGGCTCTCGTCCTTGTTGCGGGAATCGATGACGTAGAAAATGAGCAACAGGAGCGCCGTGGCCGGAAGCCAGATGTACCAGACGTGGGCCAAGGTCCAGAAGAAAGGCACGCCGCGGAGGAATCCCAGGAACAGCGGCGGATCCCCGATCGGAGTCAGCGCACCGCCCACGTTGGCCACGAGGAAAATGAAGAAGACGATATGGTACGCCTTCAGCCGACCGGTATTCAGCCGCATGTATGAGCGGATGAACAGCATGGCTGCACCCGTCGTGGCAATGAAGTTGGCCACTACCGAGGCCAGGAAAAGCAGGATGACGTTGTTGCGGGGCGTACCCTTGACATTCACGCTCACAAACACGCCCGATGCCGCAATGAACAGGGAGGCCACCAAGGCAATGAACGAGATGTACTCCGAAATGGCGTGCTGCATCGGAGTGATGGCGTCCATCACAAAGATATAATAGGCTGCCACGGTCAGGCCCAGACCGATTGCATACTTCGGGTAGTGGTGGTGCCAGTGGTGGGCAAAAAACAGCGGTCCGGTGGCAATCAGCAGGAGGATCAGCGCAAAGGGAATGACCAGCCACGTCGGCGGCAACGGCCCGTGATCGGAGGCATGTCCGGCTTCATCCGCGTGCTCTTCCACGGTCTGTGCCGTTTGCATCTCCATCCCCGCATGGGCAGCGGTTGAGTCCATCACCATGCCCGTGGTGTCCGCATCCTGTGCCAAAGCAAAGGACGGACGCGCGGCGTGGAACGCCATCAGCCCTGCCACTACGAGCAGGGTAATCAGGATCGGCCGGATGCGGATCGGTGCCTGGGGCAGGATGGAAATCATGGGAAGGGCCTGATCAGTCCTGGACGGTCGACGGAGATTCGGGGGACCACTGCGCCACGGCGTCGCTTTCGATGCTCACGGCGGCCATGCGTTTGGATTCGATCTTCTGCAACAACTCCTTGACGGCCGGTTCGCTCTTGGCCAGGAACGGGGCTGGGGCAAAGCCGAGAATGATCATGAGGGCTGCCATGGGGATCAGAAGGCCCAACTCGCGGGCATTCAGATCCTTCATGTTGGCGTTTTCCTCGTTCTCCAGCGGACCCCAGAACGTCTTGTATACCATGTAGAGCAGGTACACGGCGGCCAGGATGACGCCCGTCGTGGCCAGGGCAACCAGGACGGGGCTGCCCAGCACGCTGCTCTTGAAAGTGCCGATAAGGATCAGGAACTCCCCAACGAAACCGTTGAGTCCGGGCAGACCGGCGGAGGCCAGCACGGAGAGGATCATGAAAAAGGTCAGGACAGGCACCGAAGCGGCAATCCCACCGAAATCGGACATCTCCCGGGTGTGCCGGCGCTCATACAGCATCCCCACGATGAGGAACAGAGCGCCGGTCGAGATGCCGTGGTTGATCATCTGGATCATGGCGCCCTGCAGGGCTTCCGTGGTGAAGGCGAAAATTCCGAGGACCACGAAACCGAGGTGGGACACCGAGGAATAGGCTACGAGCTTCTTGGCGTCCGTCTGTGCCCGGGATACCAGGGCACCATAGATGATGCCGATGACGGCGAGCACGGCAAAAGTCATGGCATGCTCCTGGGCTGCGTTCGGGAAGAAGGGCAGGCAGAACTTGACCAGACCGTACGTTCCCATCTTCAGCAGCACGCCAGCCAGGATGACCGATCCGCCGGTCGGCGCCTGGACGTGCGCGTCAGGCAACCAGGTGTGCAGCGGGAAGAGGGGTACCTTGATGGCAAAGGCCAGCGCGAAGAGGGCAAAGAGCCATACCTGCGTGTCCAGTGGCATGTTGAATTCCACCAGCTTGTACCAGTCGGTGGTGAACACACCCCCATTGACCGCATCTCCGGCCGCGTAGCCCAGATAGATCAGCGCAACGAGCATGAGCAGCGAACCAACAAGCGTGTAGAGCACGAACTTGATGGCGGCATAGACGCGGTTTTCCCCGCCCCAGATGCCGATGATGAAGTACATCGGGATGAGGGTCAGCTCGAAGAAGATGTAGAACAGGAAGATGTCATGGGACGCAAAAACGCCTGTAACGCCCGTCTGGAGCACCAGCAACAGGGTGTAGTAGGGTTTGTGTGCCTTGCCGATGTAGGTCCACGAGGAGAGCACCACGATGGGCCCGAGCAGCGTGGTGAGCATGATCAGGAGCAGGTTCAGCCCGTCGATGCCCACGTAATACTTCACGTCGAACATGTCGGGGAACCAGCTG
>JAQCDI010000190.1 GCA_027620595.1 Bacteroidota bacterium
CGGCGGCCACGCCGGCGCGGGCCATCGGAAGAACCTTGTTGCGGATGCCCGTTCCATGACTGGGATCCACGATGATCGGCAGATGACTTCGCGACTTCACCACCGGCACGGCAGACAGATCCAGCGTATTGCGGGTCATCGTTTCGAAGGTACGGATGCCACGTTCACACAGGATGACGTCAGGATTATTCTCGGCCAGGATGTATTCGGCGCTCATCAACCACTCCTGGATGGTTGCCGCCAGTCCGCGCTTGAGGAGTACCGGCAGTCCGAGTTGACCCGCCACCCGGAGCAGCGGGAAGTTCTGCATGTTGCGGGCGCCGATCTGCACCATGTCGGCGTACCTGGCCATCAGATCCGCATGGGCCGGATCCATCAACTCGGTCACCACGGCCAGCCCATGGGCGTCGGCCGCCTGGCGCATCATCACGAGCCCTTCCTCTCCCAGGCCTTGGAAGGCGTACGGCGAGGACCGGGGCTTGAATGCTCCGCCCCGGAGCATGGTGGCGCCGGCGCGGGCCACGGCAGCCGCCGAAGCATGGATCTGCTCCTCGGATTCGACCGAGCACGGGCCCGCCATGACCACAATTTCCTTGCCTCCGATGACCACATCCCGGACGCGGGCCTCCGTAGGCTCACTTTTCCAGGCTTTGCTGGCAAACTTGTAGGGCTCGGACACCCGGTGGACATCCGAAACGCCGTCGAGCAACTGGATGTGCCGGGGGTCGAACTCCGGATGCACGCCGATGGCGCCCAACACGGTGCGCTGGCTGCCGCTGGAGCGATGCACGTCGAAGCCGTGATCATTCAGCGTCGAAATGACCGATTCGATCTGGGCCTCACTGGCCCCGATGTCCATGACAACGACCATCAGTCCTGTCCTATTTGAACGAGGTGGTAGGATTTCTTGCCCTTGCGAAGGACCAGCAGCTCGCCTCCGATGCCGGCCTCGGCCGTGACCCGGCCGTTCTCGTCCTCCATTCGTTCATTGTTGATGAACAGTCCGCCCTGCCGGATGAGCCGGCGCGCCTCTCCGTTCGAGGCGGCCAGGCCCGTGCGGGTGCACAGGTCCAGAAGACCCACGCCCTCACCGGAAAGCTCATTCCGGGACATGACGGTGGAGGGGACATCCTCGAAGATATCCTTCAGGTCACGGACGGCCAGGTTCTCGAGCGAACCGCCGAAGAGCACACCGGCAGCCGCCTCGGCCTTGTCGAGTTCGGTCTGCCCGTGCAGCATGGCCGTCACCTCGCGTGCCAGGGTGCGCTGCGCTTCCCGGGCTCCGGGATTGTCCCGTACGGATTCTTCGAGCCCGGTGATGGCCTCCCGGTCCAGCCACGTGAACGATTTCAGGTAGTGCACCACGTCCCGATCGTCCGTGTTCAGCCAGAACTGGTAGAACTTGTAGGGGGAGGTCAGCTCCGGATCGAGCCAGACGTTGCCGGCTTCGGTCTTGCCGAATTTGGTACCGGCCGCGTTGGTGATCAGCGGAAAGACCAGGCCATGCGCCTTCTTCCCGTTGACGCGGCGGATCAGGTCCGTACCCGCCAGGATGTTGCCCCACTGATCGGATCCGCCCATCTGCAGCAGACAGTCGGCCCTGCGGTTCAGCTCCAGGAAGTCATAGGCCTGGAGCATCATGTAAGTGAACTCCGTGTAGGAGATCCCGTCCTCCGACTCGATGCGCCGCTTGACGGACTCCTTCGAGAGCATGTAGTTGACGGTGAAATGCTTGCCCGTGTCCCGCAGGAAGTCAATCAGCTGGAGGGACCCGAGCCAGTCGTGGTTGTTCTCGATGCGCGCCGGATTCGGGGTTCGCCCGAAATCCAGGAAATGGGCCAACTGGGCGCGGATCCCTTCGATGTTCTCGGCCACCTTCTCTTTGGTAAGCAGTTGGCGCTCGGCCGTCTTGCCGCTGGGATCCCCGATCAGGCCCGTTCCGCCACCGACCAAGGCGATGGGTGTATGGCCGAATTGCTGCATTCGCGCCAGCCCCATGATGGGCAGGAGCGAGCCGACATGGAGGCTGGCTGCCGTGGGGTCGAACCCGATATAGCACGTGACCGACTCCTTCCCGAGCAGTTCCTTGAGGTCCGGCGTAGCGTCGTAGAGCAGCCCGCGCCACTCGAATTCGTCGTAGATATTGCCCTTCATGGGGTTGGGTGGGGGTCGTGATGGGCCCTGGAATGCCCGTTTCCGGCGAAAATGACCTCTCAGACGGGATCGGACGCCTGCTGTTCCTCAGCGGTAGCGCTCGAGTCTGAACTTCTCCCCAAGATAGCGACGGCGGACCTCGGGATCGGCAGCCAGGGACTCGGCCGTGCCCTGTTTGAGGATCCTGCCCTCATAGAGCAGATACGCCCGATCCGTGATGGCCAGCGTTTCGTGCACGTTGTGGTCCGTGATCAGCACACCGATGCCCCGCTCCCGCAGGCGAGAGACGATGGTCTGGATGTCCTCGACAGCAATCGGGTCCACGCCGGCGAAGGGCTCATCGAGCAGGAAGAACCGGGGTCGGGTGGCAAGGGCCCGCGCAATCTCGGTGCGTCGACGTTCACCACCGGAGAGGGTGTACCCCTTGGCGAGCCGGACCTTCTCCAGACCGAATTCCGATATGAGTTCCTCGACCCGCTCCTTGCGCTCCTGCCGGGACAGATCCTGGTATTCGAGGACCGCCGACAGGTTGTCCTCCACGCTCAGGTGGGAAAAGATCGATGCCTCCTGGGCCAGGTACCCGATGCCGCGGCGGGCCCGCTCGTACATGGGCAAGCCGGTCATGTCCTCTTCGCCCAGGAGTACACGACCGCCGTCGGGTCGGATCATGCCCACGATCATGTAGAATGTGGTGGTCTTTCCTGCACCGTTCGGACCCAGCAATCCCACGATCTCGCCTTGGCGCACCTCCAGTTCGACCGACTTGACCACGCTGCGCTTGCGATATCGTTTGACCAGCCCTTCGGCGCGCAGCGCCACGGCATCCTCGGGAATATGGACCGAATCGCTGGCTTGCGCTTCCGCCCAGGTCGTGGACCGGCGGATGATCTCGTCCATTACGGGATCGTCGGCATCCAGTCCTTCTCCCGTCGGCGGCGAGTTGGGAATCAACCGATAGGCCTGCCGCCACGCCTGTCGAGCCTTTTCATCCTGCTGGTCGGCCTCGTAGGCCTGGGCCAGAAGGACATGCGCCAGGATGTAGGTGGGGACCTGCCCGACAAGGGTTTCCAGCAACGGAATGGCCCGGGCCGGCAGGCCGGCCTTGAAGTGCTCGAGAGCCTGTTCGATTTCCGTCAGGGCCATGGTACTCGGGTCAGGAGGGGTCGCACGCTTCGGTGCACGGGGTGGTCCGTTCCAGCCAGTCGAACCAGAAAAAGGCCAGCAACCGCGTGCGTTCCGGGCGGTCGGCAGGAGAGAAGATAAAGCCGTCCAGATTGTCGAGCTGATCGAGCAGGTTCTCCGGATAATAAACGCCTTCTACACCTTCGTAGAAGGCCACCCGATCCAGTTGGCCACCCGCAAAGGTGAAGCGCAGTCCGTCGCCGGAGCCCTTGAAGCCCACACTGGACCCATCATCCTCGGATTCCATGAACAGGACCGCCCGGCTGCGGCCGCGGATGTCGAGCACCCGGAGCGAATCATCCACCAGGGTTACGAGCAATGCGGCCCCGGTTAGTTGGTTGACCCGGCCGGAGAGGCTGTCCGGCGTGGCCACGAAGACGTTCCCGCTGCCACGAATCGTGTCTGCCACCGCACCTTCCTGCAAGAGCAGGAGGTCGGCCGTCAATTCCGTGTCCTCGACCCAGGCCCTCGGTTTTCCATTGACCCGGCTTTTGCGCGGCTCCCCTTCTATTTGGCTGCTCTGCAGGGAATCGGCGCGCAGGGCGTGGCCGGCGGCCGACACGGTCACCGAGTCGGCGGCGTGCACCGTGTTCCCGGCCAGCAGGAGGATCGAGCCGGCGCCGAGGTAGAGCGTGTCGGCCGCCGCTTCATCGATCCGGGCCACGCGGGCACGTCCCCCCACCCGGATGGAATCCTGTCCGGCGTGGCGGTACAAAGAATCGGCAAGGATGAACGTGCGCAGGGAGTCCTCACGCTCCACATGTTCCGCCGCGATCCGGCCCCAGGCCCGGCTCTCCTCGGAATCCCGGAGATGCAGAACGGAGTCGGCCAGCAGCGTCATGTCTTCCTGGGTCAGTTGGACATCGCCCCGGAATTCGGCGCGGTTGCCCCCGGACAGGTAGCGGGCCGTCAGGGCCGTCAGGGTAGCCGAACTGTCCCGATACACCACCCCGGCGTCGAAGACCGTGATTTCGTCGTCCGAGAAATACGTCCCGGACGGCGCTTCGATGATGACCTCGCCGTCCGAAAGGCGCACGTTGCCCTCGGCCACTCCGATCTTTGTATCCCTATTGTAGCGAACCCGTTCGGCGCGGATCGTGTCCCCTTTCTCGACGATCTCCACGTCGCCCCAGAAACGGGTGAACCCGTTTCCCTCATCGAATCCGTTGCGGGCCCGCAACCGGAAGTCTTCCTGGCGCAGGACGGGGCGCAGCCATTCCGACACGGTTCGCCCGTCAATGACCCGCACGCGCAGGGAGTCAAAGGCCACTTGTACCTCCTTGACCTCTTTCGATCCTTCCTCCTGGGCGGACACCGGCTGGGCCGTGAGCAGGAGGAGCGCTATGAGGAGGCCCTTATTCATCCTCGATCAGGACCGTGCCCGATACGCGGGCCATGCTGAAGTCCTGCAGGTTTTCGTCCGCGTCGAGTCCGTAGCCCGAGAGGGTCTCGGTGGGGGTGGTTATGGTGGCGAAACCGGGCGTGCTGACGCGTGCGGTGGCTTCCAGCCACGAAAGATGTTCGCTCCGGACCCGGCGCTCGGTGCCGGATCGGACGTCTACATCGCCCAGGGCCACGAAACGGCGTTCGCGCTCGTGGTAGACAATGCGCTGTGTGCTGACGACGGCCGATGTATCTCCCTTCGCGTCGAAAATCACGACGTGCACACGGTCCCTGGATTCGTCGGCCCCGGTAAGCACCATCCACGTACTGTCGGGCGTTTCATGACGGGCCATGTACTGTGCTTCCATGACGAGCCGTGGCCTGCCGTCCTCACTGATCACCATCCGGGTGTTCCAGCTCTCTGAGATGGGGGCATCATCGTCCCGCAGGGTCTGCACGGATACCCCGGACGCATGCATCTCGCATCCGGCCAGGACCACGGCGCAGACAAGCAGGAGGAGGGTACGGGACACGGATTGACGGGGATGGGGCAGCACGTGCCCGGATGATACAAAAGGAAGACAGGATTCAGCCCAGGGTGACCGCTTTTCCCGCATCCAGGATGGCGCTGGCCGTTTGGCATCCCGGATCGGTGGCGGCCAACCACGCCTCGAAGTATTGGCACGTGTCGGCCAGCGACAACCCGGGCCCTTCGGTCACAGGGGCATAGAGCGCCGCGGCCACCCGCGTCGTCCCGATGTCGGTCTTGGTGGCCTGACAATTTTTGTTTGTAACTTCAGCTTTCCATGGTGGAGGCCCTGCT
>JAQCDI010000191.1 GCA_027620595.1 Bacteroidota bacterium
TATCGAATACATCTTTCCGGTCTCCGGCGTCCGGATGTCCGGATGCGTCAACAGGAATTCGCCGATGGAAGGGTCCAGCGTGAATCCGTTGACACCTTGCCCGGTGGTATAGACCAGCATCGTGGAACTGCCATAGACGACATATCCTGCACCAACCTGGTTGATACCCGGTTGCAGGGCCGACTCGAGCGTTGCCTCTTCGTGATCCTCAGGCAGGTGATAGATGCTGAAGATGGTACCCACCGACACGTTGACTTCGATGTTGGAGGAACCATCCAGGGGATCCAGCAGGACGATGTACTTGCCTTCGCTCGCATTGCCGGCCCGCATGGGAATGGCCTCTGAATGCTCTTCCGAACCGATCAGGCAGCACTCGCCGCCCCGTCTGAGCGCGCGAACGAACTCCTTGTGGGCCAGGGCATCCATGATGGCCTGGACCTCTCCCTGCACATTGATCTCTCCGGTGGATCCAAAGACATCCACGATGCCGGCCCGCCGCATGTGCCAGTTGACCAGCTTGGCCGCTACGCTGATGTCCCGAAGCAGCCGCGAAAACGCTCCGGTGGAGGAATCCACCGAGTTCTGGCGCTCAATGATGAACTGCTCGAGCGTCTTGAACGCACCGATCTCCTCCAGTTTGCCTTCTGACTGCATGTGCGGACGGTATGAATCGCGAGTTGACGGGGCTGGCCAAGATATCGTCGGCCACCGGACGCTCCAACCGCCGTCGCCCTTGTTGCCCTGCAAGGAAGCAGCCTTTGCAGGAAGCACACGGATACGGGCCCCTCGACCGCACAATATTTGCCCCTCGGTGGTCCTGGTCGAATATTATGCGTCTTCATTGCGGAGCTGCGATGTCAGCTCACGAGGCAACCATGCGTCCCACGACACGGGACAGCGCATCCACTGCACGGTCAACATCCGCCGCTCGGGTCTGGGGCCCGAAAGAGATGCGGACAGCGGCGCGTGCCCGCTCTTGAGGGATGCCGATGGCCGAGAGCACGTGGCTCGTCTTCATGGTTCCGGATGAACATGCGGAGCCTGCGGAGGCCGCGATGCCGTCCATGTCGAGCCCCAGGATCAGCATTTCGCCGTCCAATCCTTGGCCCTCCTTTCCGAGCAGGAGCAGGTTGTTGATGTGGGGGCTGCATTCCCGGGAAGGCGAGACCCGGGTGAACCGCTCCGGAATGCGCGCCTTGAGACCTTCATACAACCGGTGCTGAAGCGCGCGACAATGATCCACAAATGCCTCTCTGCCTGCAACGGCCAGGTCGAGTGCCGTGGCCAGACCGACGGCGAAGGCTACGTTCTCGGTGCCCGACCGCCGCTCCTGTTCCTGCCCGCCGCCACGTATCAGCGGATGGTGCGGCACACCCGCCTTGACCATCAATATCCCGATGCCTTTCGGTGCGCCGAATTTGTGGCCTGTAAGGGAGAGGTAATCCACCGCTTCGGCCACCGGCCCCAGCGCCACGGTCCGGACAGCCTGCGCTGCATCAGTATGGACCAGCCACCCCCTCCGGCGGCACCAGGCCGCAAGATCCGTCACCGGATTGATGGTCCCGATCTCGTTGTTGACGAGCATGAATGACGCCAGGTGGATGCCGTCGACGTTTTCGGCTGCCAGTCGATCCACCGTGATCCTGCCCGAAGCATCGGGAGACAGGATCCGGTGATGCGGCAAACGCCGAACCGGCTCAAGTACGGCCTCGTGTTCCACAGCCGAAGTGACCACGCTTCCGACATGGCGTCCCAGGACGGTATTGTTGGACTCGCTGGCTCCGGAGGTGAACACGATTTCCGCTGGACCGACACCCAATTGCCCGGCAATCCTAGACCGCGCCGATTCGAGGGCATGGCGCGCCCTCCTCCCTTGACCATAGACGGCCGAAGGATTTCCAAACTCCGAAGTCAGCCACGGCATCATGGCATCGAGCACCTCCGGCAGGACCGGGGATGTGGCGGCGTGATCGAGATACGTGCTTTCAGGCATGGGGCGTGCCGGATGTCAGAGGGCTGAACGACGATGGAAGATCCGTGCCGCTTCGACAGGGCGAGCGCAGGAAACGGTCGGGGCCTGCGGAAAGATTCCGCTCCCGGAATCCGTCATTCTCTGTGATCCCGGAAACGTTCGCAGGAATGGGTCATACGACGATCCGGTTTCCCAACGATCAGTCCATGGACAATCTTGTCATCCGGGGAGGACGTCCCCTGCAGGGCACGCTGGCCGTCAGCGGCTCCAAGAACACGGCCTTGCCGCTCATGTCGGCCGCTCTGCTCACCGATGGCCCGGTGAAATTGACCAATATTCCGGATCTGAAGGACATCCACACCTTCCGGCGCGTCATCGAGGTGACGGGTACCCGGGTGGATGCGGATCCAGGATCGCACAGCATGGTGCTCGATGCCGGCTCCCTGGTTCGCGCCGAAGCCCCCTACGAGCTCGTCAAGCGCATGCGGGCGTCGTTCTACATGCTCGGCGCGCTGCTCGGGCGCATGGGCGAGGCGCGAGTCTCCCTGCCGGGCGGCTGTGCCTGGGGTCCGCGACCAGTGGACCTGCACATCGAAGGCATGAAGGCCCTCGGCGCCACGATTGACCTTGACCAGGGCTATGTCGTGGCCAAGGCGCCCGGTGGGCGTCTCCGTGGTGGCCGGATGACACTCGAACCGTCGTCCGTTGGAGCCACGATCAACATCCTCCTCGGGGCCTCCCTTGCCTCCGGCTCCTCCGTGATCGAGAACGCCGCCATTGAGCCGGACGTGGTCCATTTCTGCACCATGCTCCAGGCCATGGGTGCGCGCATCGACGGTATCGGCACCCGTACCCTTGAGATCGAAGGAGTGGACCGCCTCTCCCCTGTAGACGTGGCCAATTGCCCGGACCGCATCGAGATGGGAACGTTCATGATTGCGGCCGCCATCGCGGGAGAACCCGGTTCGCCCGTACAGATAACCGGTGGGGACGCCGACCATCTTGGGGATGCGTTCCTGGAAGCCTTCCAGCGCACCGGTTCGACCTACGAGATCGACGGGGACATCATGACCGTTCGGGCACCCGAGGAATTGCGGCCGGTCAGCATCCGCACGGATATCTATCCCGGATTCCCGACCGATCTGCAGGCCCAGTGGACCGTGCTGATGGCCAAGTGCGCCGGCAACTCCAAAGTCCACGAAACCGTCTATCCGGATCGTTTCAAGCACATTCCCGAGTTGCAGCGCATGGGCGTAAACGCCATCATCGTCGGGGATGAGGTCATGATCGAAGGTGGCAAGACCATCCAGGGCACGAGCGTCATGAGCACGGACCTGAGGGCCAGCGTATCCCTTGTCCTGGCCGGCATGGTTGCCGAGGGCGAAACCCACGTCCTGCGCGTCTACCACCTGGACCGTGGCTACGAACGCATCGAGGAAAAACTGGCCGCGGCCGGTATCGACATTGAACGCGTTCAGTACGACGAATGGGCGGATCCAGGCTGAGTCACCTCAGAACCGTGCCGTCAGCTGCATATTGCCCGTGTGGATGGCGCGCAGACCATCCGGGTTTCGGCCGTCGTAACGGATCGTCGCAGTAACCACATCGGTCAGGCGGGCATCCAGTCTCAGATTCCACAGCCAGGACGTCCCCGCGCCTCGGCCTTCCGTCAGTTCGAACAACTGCATACCAACCGCCCTGCCGCCCGATACCTCGGCGGAAGACCATTCCAATCCGCCTCGCCACGACCATTTCCGTCCGCCCAGCAAGGCTTCAAGCGGTATCCGATGGATGGAGGCGCGGCTGGAAGAAGCCGATTCTTCCGCAATGGCCCGCACCCAGCGTCCCTGGAATCGCCAACGTCCGGGCTTGAACACCACGCCGGGCTGCCACTCCAGACGCCGGATGCGCCAGGTCCGGCTGGTGAACCGTGCCGATGTCGAACCATCGGAGGACCACCGGGCCTCGCCGGTCATATCCCAGCGTTTGGATACCGATTCCCGCCACCGCAGTCTGTTTTCCCGCAGTCTTGTTTCCTGCGACCCCGAAGCCAGTTCGGCAAGGGAGCGCAGCCAGAGCAGCGAAACATCGACATCCCGTCGGGTATTGAGCGGAGCCAGGCCAACCTGTTGCTGTACCCGGATGCGCCCATTGATGGTCTGACCACTTTCTTGCAGCAGAGCGGGTCGCAACCGTGCCACGGCGGAGCGGTCGGGGTGTCGTGACGTCTCGGATACCTCCCACTGTGACCTCCATGAGAAGCGGAGCAGTGCGGGCGTATCCTGCTGTGGCGCATACTCATAACCCAGGCTCGCCGAGGCCGTGGTGACCGATTCCAGTGAATCAGTGGGAAACAGCACGCGCGCATATTCCCCTTCCCCGGGCACACTTTCAGGCAGGAATTCGTCTTCCTGCACCACGCCATCCCCGTTACTGTCCACCCACACCCAGGCGCCCCTTTCCGGTCCGGTGCGGAGATAGATCTCCTGTTGGGCCGCCGTCTGCTCTGCCCGCACGTCATACTTCCATCGGATTCGATGACCTTGAGTGGGCGAACCCTGCCCGTTCCAGGCCAGGATGATGGAACGGTCAGCGGCCGCTTTTCCCGCCGAAGCGTCGGGCGAGGAGAGGGCCGTACTGGAGCGCCAGCCCCCCGTCAGGGCGGTTCGCCACCGTTGGGAGGGCTGCCAATCCAGAGCCGTCTGCACGGTGCGGATATGCAAGGGAACGAGGGTGCTCCCCGGCCGAACCTTTTCCCGGCGCTCTTCCACTTGGGCCCCGATCATCCAGCGCTGCCCTGTACGGTCGAATCCCGCCCGCAGAGCGTCCATGGGGATGCGCCGCTCCAATCCAGCCGGGAAGGATCCGGTTGGATCGGAGCCATCGTAGCGCTCCCGCTCCCATGCTGCCCACGGTTGCCATCGTCCGCTCTCGGGTGTCCAGGCCACCCGGGTGTCCAGCGTGCTCCGGGTTGTGGAAAATGCAGAGGGCAGGACGCCCTCCGACGCCACATGCGCGCCGGATGCATCCACGCTCCAGCCGGAGAGTGGGGAAAGGCGGATGCGGCCATCGAAGCGTTCCGCTTCGATGGCCGCCCCCAGACGCAATCGTTGCCAGGAGCCTTCGAGACCGGTCGAATCGGGGCCCGACAAACGGGACGCCAGACGCCGCTCCTGTTCATCCTGGCCGTCGATGAGCGCGCCTGTCGGGTTGCCCGCCACAAGCGGAAGGTTCCATTGGCGCAGGAAGTCCACGTCCCGGATCCGTTCGAATGTCTGGAAGGTGGCCCCGCGACCCCGCATCCGGCCCGACACATCCCAGGTCCATGTGCCGAAGAGCTCCAGCGGGATCGTGGTTGCCGCCACACCCCAGGCCTGGGATTCCTGGACGGTCGAGGCGGCTGAGGATAGGCGATTCTGATCCACGGAAGAGAAGGCCCAATCCGCGGAGATCTCGAATGCCGGCAGGGCGGCACTGCGGAGCTGCACGGCGGAGAGCGTCCTTCGCAGCGGTACGGGGAGCGTTCGCTGTGGCATGTAAGCTCCTCCCCCCTGGACCC
>JAQCDI010000192.1 GCA_027620595.1 Bacteroidota bacterium
GCGGGACCGGGGATCCTCAATTCAGGTCGAAGCGGACCGGGATGGTCATGTAGACCGGCACCGCGCGAGCACGTTGCATGGCGGGCTTGAAGCTCAGCTTCATGACGCCTTGCACGGCTTCCTTGTCAAGCAGCTCATGCACGCCGCGAAGTACTACCGGCTGGGAAGGCTTGCCGTCGGGCGTCACGACGATCTGGACGACCACCGTCCCTTCGATACCCGCCTTGCGTGCCACCTCAGGATACTTGACGTACTTGTAGAGCTCACCGAGACCGCCGATGATTTCCGGCATCTTCTCGACCACGAGGAAGATCTCCTCGTCATCCTCCTGCTCGGCAGGCTCCGCCGGCGGCGGCGGCAGGTCCACCATCACTTCGTCCAGGTCCAGGGACGCATCCAGGTCGAGCTCGATGTCATCCAGGATCTCATCGTTGGGTACTTCGACCGGAACCGGCGGACGCGGCGGTGGCGGCGGCTTCTCCAACTGGGTGGTCTGAAGGATTTCTTCCATCTGCACCACTTCCTGGTCGGGCATCACATATTCGAGGGTTTCCCCACCGGAGAAGTTGACGCGGAATGCTCCGATGCTCAGGGTGAGCGCCAGGATGACGCCCACCTGCCCCATGAGCAGGTATTCGCGGCGCCGGCGGACATATTAGAGACCGCGCTCGGAAAAACGGGCCTGGAGGACGTCTGGCGGAAGGCCATCGGAGGTCAACTTCCGATCAGGAAGGCGACCGAACCGTCCGGCGTAGGCCGGGAGGAATTTTCCGATCAGGAACGAACGTGACATGGAATCTCGCAGTGGATGGAAGGATCTGGACGCGGGTGTGTCGCCCATCTTCTTTCCGCATTACGGGATCCCTGCTCGAAAGTTGGCCGAAGTTGCAACGTTCACAATTTGGTGATATGCGCTTCGCCGGGCCTTCAAAATCAGCGCAGGAACCAGAAGTGATCCGTAGGGCCGTGTCCCTTCCCGATGGGAAGTGCGGCCTGGATGGCGGCATGCACATAGCGATTGGCGGCGCCGACCGCATCGGCCACCGTGTCCCCATGGGCCAGACGGGCCGCGATGGCTGCGGCATACGTACATCCGGTACCATGGGTGTGAGGCGTATCGATCCGCTCGGACCGGAAGATGTGGAAGTCCGAGCCGTCGAAGAGCACGTCGATGGCCTCTACCTCGGCGTCCAGGTGGCCGCCCTTGACCAGCACCGCCCCCGGACCCATCGCGTGGATGGCTCGTGCGGCCTCGCGGGCTTCCGCCTCGGTCAGGATTTCGCCACCGACCAGCCGCGCGGCTTCGTGGGCATTCGGGGTGCAGACCGTGGCCAGCGGCAGCATCTCCGCGACGAGCGCCTCGACCGCATCGTTCTTCAGCAGAGAAAAACCACTCTTGGAAATCATGACCGGATCCACGACCAGCGGACGGATGCCATGGTCTCGGACGCCCGCCGCCACCGCTTCGATGATGGCAATGGAGGACAGCATGCCTGTTTTGGCCGCCGCCACGGGCAGGTCCGTCATCACGGCGTCGATCTGGCTTCGGATCAGCGACACCGGCAATTCGAATGCGTCCTTTACCTCAACGGTGTTCTGAGCGGTAATGGCGGTAATCACGGAGGCAGCGAACGTTCCATTGGCCTGCATGGCCTTGATGTCTGCCTGGATCCCGGCTCCCCCACCGGAATCACTACCGGCAATGGTCAGGCATACGGGTATGGGCTTCGAAGCGGTCGACATATCCTTCAGGGCAGGAGGGGTGGAGCCAGAACACGAGCGTAGGCGTCAACGGCCTGGAACAGGTTTGGTGCCTGCATGAGCCCCGACAGCACGGCCACGCCATGCGCACCGGCATCCAGGCAGAAGGGTACCCGCTCGGGAAGGATACCCCCAATTGCAATAACGGGCATTCCTTCCGCGGCACGGACGGCATCGGCCAGCCCGTCCAGTCCCCGGGGTGCCTCTCCCCGGTGGGACGCCGTTTCAAAGATGTGGCCGAACAGGACGTAGTCCAGACCATCCTCCCGCGCTGCCGCCACCTGGGAGACATCATGGGTGCTACGGCCGCGAGGGTGAAAAGACGGTTCGCCCGAAACCTGATGTGCTGGTTCGTGCCGCCCGACCTTGAGCCGGGTGGCCAGGTCGGGGTGGCCGTTGAGGGATACCACCAGCCGGGGATCGATATGCCGCAGTCTGCGCACCAGCACCGATGCGCTGATCTCGACCAGATCCGGACGGGCCCCATGATCCCGCAGTTGCACCCACTCCACACCGTAGCGGACGGCCTGAACGATGCGCTGGTCGATGCCGGGCTGGGTGAACCCGTCGGCCACCAACGTTAATCGGGGCAAGCCCGGGGCGTCAGCCGGAAACATTTCGATCGACGGTTCCCACCCGGCCTTCCTCGGGCGAGGAGGCCTGGGCGTAGAAGCGCTGCGGAATCCGCCCGCCCAACCAGGCCAGTCGTCCGCCCATGACTGCATGCCGCATGGCGGCTGCCATCTGGACTGGATGCTTGGCCTTGGACACCGCGGTATTCAGGAGAACGCCGTCGTACCCGAGCTCCATGGCCCTCGCGGCGTCACTCGCCGTTCCGATGCCGGCATCGACAAGAAGCGGCAAGTTCGGCAGCAATTCGCGGATGAGTTGCAGGTTGTAGGGATTCACGAGCCCCATGCCGCTGCCGATGGGCGACGCCAGCGGCATGACCGCCGCACAGCCGATGTCGGCCAGTTTGCGGCACGTGATGGGGTCATCATTCGAATAGGCCAGGACGGTGAACCCGGAAAGGACGAGCTCAGAGGCCGCCTTGAGCAGCTGCTCGGCATCCGGCATCAGGGTCTCGTCGTCCCCGATGACTTCCAGTTTGATGAGGTCCGTCTCCAGCGCTTCCCGGGACAACTCGGCCACGAGTACCGCCTCACGCGCGGTGTAGCACCCGGCCGTGTTGGGAAGCAGATTGACCGGAAGGTTCCGGATGGTGGACAGGAAACCCGTCGGGCCATCGTCTTCGAGGTTCACCCGTCGGATGGCCACCGTAATCAGCTCCGTCCCTGAGGCCGCGATGGACTCGAGCAGGACCTGCATGTTGGGATACCCCGAGGTGCCCAAAAGGAGTCGGGAGGAAAGGGTCAGACCACCGATCTCAAGCGGATCCCCACAAACGTTGTTCTTCTTCATCCTCCCTGCCTCGCCGTCACGATTTCGATGTCGTCACCCGGTTTGATGACCCGCTCGGACCACTCGGCCCGTCGTACGATGCGCTCGTTGACCGCCACGGCAATGCCGGATGCGTGCAACGGATCGATCCCCTGCTTCTCCAGGACAGCGGTCAGCGGTGCGGCTGCTTCCAGTGGCTCCGACCGGCCGTTGATACGGACATGGGAAGGGTTCATGAGCGGGTTTGACGTCTTGACGGATCGAAGAAGACCACCGTTTCGTCCCGGACCCCGTCCAGGAGCATGCGTTCGCTGGCCAACGCGGTCACGGCAGATAATACGATGCCATGTCGGTAATGCCCGGTGGCCAGAAAGATCCGTGGATCCGCTGTGAATCCGATCAACGGCTGATGGTCCCGGCTGGCCGGCCGGAAGCCCACGTCCACGGACAACAGATATTGATCCAGAACGCCGGGCACCATTTCCCACGCCCCATCCATGATGCCATGGATCCCGCCGACGGTCAGGTGGGGGTCGAACCCCATCTCCTCGCTCGTGGCGCCCACGATCAGGCGTCCGTCCGATCGGGGGACCATGTAGGCCTTGCGCCCGCGCACCACGTGCCTGAGCTGGAAAGGCGGGCGGGTTTGAAGTTCAAGGATCTGACCCTTGACGGGGCGGATCGATGGAGCCGTTCCTCCGGGCCAGTCCTTGATCTCCGACGTCCAGGCTCCTGCGGCCATGACGATGCGGGACCCTTCCAGCCGCTCACCGGCTGCCAGCACGACAGCCGCCGCATCTGGCATGGTATCCAGCCTTTCGACCTGCGCTCCCTCGCGCACCTGTCCTCCGTGCTTCCGGATGGCCTTCTCAAGAGCCGTCAACAACGCCCGGTTGTCCACGGCGTGATCTTCCGGAACGCTTACTGCCGCCACGATCCTCGGGGACAGCATGGGCTCAAGGTCGAGCGCCTCGGCACCGGAAAGCCATTGCACCGGATAGCCTTGGGCCTGCTGGAACGCGTAACCCCGGCGCAGGGCCGCCGCGGCGTCCCGGTCATCGGCCACCACGAGCGTACCGAAAGAGCGATAGTCCAGATCCAGACCGGACTCTGCTTCCAGTTCGGCCGCAAAACCCGGCCATGCCTGCAAGGACGCACGGCACAATTGATAAAGCTCAGGCTCCTCGTATCCGACTTCCGCAGCGGCCGCCAGCATGCCTGCCGCCACGCGGCTCGCGTGCTGACCGACGCGATCCCGCTCCAGGACCACGACCGGCTGGCCGCGGCGGACGAGCCGCCAGGCAATCGAGAGGCCGATGACGCCTCCGCCGACGATCAGGATGGGTTTGGATGCAGACATGACAGGCACGATGTACTTTGCCGCAAAGATACTTTGCCCGGGGAAGCCGAAGGACCGGAATCCTTCCCTCCTGTCATGAAAACCGCGTGTGGCCTTCCCCTTCACGGGGTTTTCCTTCCACGAGGCTTACCCCTCACGACGCCGTGACGCATCCATTGGAATACGACACCCTGATCATCGGCGCCGGTCTGGCCGGCGCCTCGGCCGCGTGGCACCTGCGCGAGACCGGTCAGCGGGTCGTGGTGCTGGATGCCAACCGGCGGGAAGCTGCATCCGGCGTCGGGGGAGGACTGGCGAACCCCATGATGGCCCTGCGCGGCAGGCCGCCCTGGCGGGTCAGGCAGGCCCTCGACCTCCTGGAGGGTATGCCCGGCGAGGGCCGACTTGGCGCGAAGGAAGGCCTGCTCCGACCGGCTGCCGACGCGCAGCAGGCCACGTTTTTTGCGGAGGCCGCCGCACAGCACCCCGATCTGGGGCGGTGGCTGGATGCCGCAGAGGCCTCGGCGCACTTCCCGTATGCTCTTGTCCCACATGGCGCTCTCGAGGTCATGCGCGGCAGTGCGTGGGATCTCGAGGCCACGGCGGAGTCCTGGCTCTGGGGCATCGAGCGGCTTCCCTGTACGGCGCAGTGGACCCTTGAGGAGTCGGGCGAACACGTGGTCCTCCACGATGAGGATGTTCCCCTTCTGCGGGCGCGCCGCGCGCTGCTTGCCATGGGGGCCGGGCTCCTCCGCCACCCGCTGACCCGGACCCTGAACCTGCACGCCATCAAGGGGCAGATCCTGCGCGCGGCGCGCCCCTCTTCCCTGCCCGATGGCTTCCCTGCGCTTTCCGGTGCCGCCTACCTGATCCAGGCCGATGCGGATTCGATCTGGATCGGCTCCACCTTCGAGCACGACTGGACCGATGCCAGGCCGACGCCCGAGGCACGGGATGAATTGCTGCAGCGGGCCGCCCCCGTCGTCCCGG
>JAQCDI010000193.1 GCA_027620595.1 Bacteroidota bacterium
GGGGCTTTCATCCACAAAATATATTCTCCTAGTACCGGTAGTAATCCGGCTTGTAGGGTCCGTCCGGCGTCACACCGATGTAGTCCGCCTGCTTCGGCGTCAGCTCGTCGAGCTCTACGCCGATCTTGGCCAGGTGCAGACGCGCTACTTTCTCGTCGAGATGCTTGGGCAAAGTGTAGACCTGATTTTCGTACTGATCGGCATTGTGCCAGAGTTCGAGCTGTGCCAGGACCTGGTTCGTAAACGAATTCGACATCACGAACGAAGGGTGGCCCGTGGCGCAACCGAGGTTGACCAGGCGACCTTCGGCCAGGACGATGACTTCCTTGCCGTCGATGTTGAACAGATCGACCTGCGGCTTGATCGTGTCCTTGGTGTGGCCATAGTTCTTGTTCAGCCACGCCATGTCGATCTCGTTGTCGAAATGGCCGATGTTGCAGACAATGGCCTTGTCCTTCATGGAGCGGAAGTGACGCTCGGAAACCACGTTGAAGTTGCCGGTGGCCGTAACCACGATATCGGCTTCCTTGACCGCGTCATCCATTTTCTTGACGGCATAGCCGTCCATGGCAGCCTGCAGCGCGCAGATCGGGTCGATTTCCGTTACGATTACGCGAGCACCGGCTCCGCGAAGCGAAGCGGCCGAACCCTTGCCAACATCGCCATAACCTGCGACGACAGCCACCTTGCCGGCCATCATGATGTCGGTTGCGCGGCGGATGGCGTCCACCAGAGACTCCTTGCAGCCGTACTTGTTGTCGAACTTGGACTTCGTGACCGAGTCATTGACGTTGATGGCGGGCATGGGAAGCGTGCCCGCTTTTTCCCGCTCGTGCAGGCGATGCACACCGGTGGTGGTCTCCTCGGAGAGCCCTTTGATGCCGGGGACCAGTTCCGGGTAGCGGTCCAGGACCATGTTGGTCAGGTCTCCGCCATCATCGAGGATCATGTTGAGCGGCTTGCCTTCTTCTCCGAAGAACAGCGTCTGCTCGATGCACCAGTCAAATTCCTCTTCATTCATGCCTTTCCAGGCGTAGACCTGGATGCCTGCAGCAGCAATGGCCGCCGCAGCATGGTCCTGCGTCGAGAAGATGTTGCAGGACGACCACGTGACTTCTGCGCCGAGCTCGACCAGCGTCTCGATCAAGACCGCGGTCTGGACGGTCATGTGCAGGCAGCCCGCGATCCGAGCTCCCTTGAGGGGTTTCAAATGGCCGAACTCTTCACGGAGGGCCATGAGTCCGGGCATTTCGGCTTCTGCGAGACGGATCTCCTTGCGGCCCCATTCGGCCAATGAGATGTCCTTGACGCGGTAATTGGTGGTCTCGATCATTGTTCTTGAAGTAGTGTATCGACACTGGGAGCACATTTGTACCGTTGGGGGACAAATGGTTTCTCGAAAAGTCGGGGAATCGGGAGCAGGAAACGTTCAAACAATCCGATTGTCACGCCTTCCATCGCAGATCGCCGCCCCACTTTTTTTGGGGGCTTCCGGAACTGAGCAGGCAGGCGAAGTGATTCGATCAACGGTTCACCCGAAACGCGAAGCGGGTCAGGGGGTAGGATCGATCCCGCCGCTCACGATTCCTGCCCATCAGCCCCAGTCAATCATCGTGGCACTGAGAAAACTGTTCGTTCTGATCCTGCTCCTGGCGGTCGCTGGCTGCGACAGCTCCGACCCGGCCGTGGACGAGGCGCCCAAACCGGGTGAGCCGATCATGAAAAGCGCCAAGCGCGGCATTGCCTACAACATGCAGGATGCGGCGGACTTCGAGGCGTTGAAGTCGGGCGTAAGCTGGTGGTACAACTGGCATCATGCCACGACGACGCCGCCGGCGCACACCACAACGTACCAGATGGAATACCTGCCCATGCTGTGGGGCAACAACGCCGCCACGGATTTCGAGCAGGTCAAGACCTTCATCCAATCACGTCCTGGGATCGGATATCTTCTCGTGCTCAACGAGCCCAACCTGACCGACCAGGCCAACATGACGCCGCAGCGGGCCGCCGAGGAATGGGTGAAGTACGAGAAGGTCATTTCGGACCTGGAGGCGGCCGGGCGGAACATCAAGCTGGTCGGCCCGCAGATGACCTGGGGCACCATGATCGGGCTCTCTGATCCCGTATTCTGGCTGGATCAGTTCTACGCCTATTACCGTGCGGCCAACGGCGGACGCGATCCGCGCATCGACTACCTGGCCTTCCACTGGTATGATTACGGCCTTGAGACACAGCTCAATCGACTCCAGAAGTACGGCAAGCCGATCTGGATCACGGAAATGGCCAACTGGAACGACAACATCGACACGGTCGAGAAGCAGATCGAGCAGATGACCCAGATGGTGACCCTGGCCGAGAGCCGCTCGGATGTATTCCGCTACGCGTGGTTCATGGGCCGCTGGCCGAACGACGTGCATCACACGTCCATCTTCCAGGATGCGGCCGGTCAGTTGACCGCATTGGGCCAGGCCTACATCAACCTGCCCTACTGAGCGTCGTCACCCGAGCGCGACGTCCAGGACCATCATGACCAGGAAGCCGAGCAAGGCGGCGAAGGTGGCGAGGTCGGTGTTGCCATGAGAATGCGATTCCGGCACCAGCTCCTCGATGACCACGAAGATCATGGCACCTGCGGCAAGGGCCAGGGCGTAGGGGAGGATGGGGCGGAACTGGACCACCGCCGCAGCACCGAGGACAGCCGCCGCAGGCTCCACGATGGCCGAGAGCTGTCCGTACCAGAAGGATTTCAGCCGGCTAACGCCGCGGGCCCGGATGGGCAGGGCCACAGCCACACCTTCCGGGAAGTTCTGGATGCCGATCCCGATGGCCAACGCGGTTGCTCCGGCCAGCGTGACACTTCCACCCATGTCCATTCCGGTGGCGACAGCGCCGAAAGCCACGCCGACAGCCAGCCCCTCGGGAATGTTGTGGAGCGTGATGGCCATGACCAGCAACGTGGTTCGCTTCCATTCCGTCGGCAATCCTTCAGCCTGCGCACGATCCTGGAAAAGGTGCAGGTGGGGGAGGGTCCGGTCGGCAATCCAGAGGAAGGCGCCTCCGGCCACAAGGCCAGCAGCGGCAGGAAGCCATTCTGGCATGGACGACCCAACCGATAGTTCGATGGATGGCGCAAGCAGGGACCAATAACTGGCAGCCAGCATGACGCCCGCAGCAAACCCCAGCATGCCGTCGAGCAATCGCTGATTGACCCCTCGGGCAAAAACCACCACTCCTGCACCAAGGGCCGTAATGGACCAGGTGAACATGCCTGCAAGCAAGGCCTGGGTTACGGGGGAGAGAGCGGTAAATGCTTCCATCATGGCCCCAGGTTAGGGGGCGCTCAGGAAGGCAGCTGTCAGGGAATTCCGCAAAACAGCCCCCAGGCAGCCGTTACTTCACCAGGGTCATTGTGCCCGTTTCCTGTCCACGGTCGGTGTTGACCCGGTAGAGATAGGTGCCACTCGGCAGGTCGTCGGCGTCAAAGCGGAATTCGTGTGTGCCCATGGAAAGGTAGCCGTCATGCAGGTTCCTGACTTCCCGTCCCGTCATGTCATAGACGGTTATGCGCACGTTGCTGCTTTCGGGCAGTTCGATCCGGACGGTGGTGGAACTGCTGAAGGGATTGGGGTAGTTACCCAGCTGAAGGGTGCCGGGCAGTTCCTCCGATCCTGCTGCTCCCGCCGTATCCTGTGAGCGCACACGTGACGAGACCACATTCAATTCAACGGGGATGGTTACCTGGGTGCCGTAGAAGTCATCCACGGTGACCTGGATCTCGGCATCGTAGCGGCCGGGCTGCAGATCCTGTGCTGAAACGGTCAAGACGCCGCGCACGCCAGCTTTACCTTTGACCTCCCGGTTGGCGAATCCGATCAGCCATTCCGCATCATTGCGGGATACGGCCTGCGCGGACCATTTGGTGGAAAGTGAAGACCGATTACGCAGCCGGAGGGTGGTTTCGCCCACCTCGCCTGCGGGAAGGGTGATGCGGATGGTCTCGTCGTCCACCGATGCCGCCGGGGCGTGGACGAAGAAGCGGCCTTCGTTTGCCCAAGCGCGTTCAGTGGGTCCGACCAACATCCGGTACGTGCCTTCGGCCAGATCGCAATTGCCCTTGACTTGATGGGCCGTGGATGGGGCCACATTTCCTTCAGCATCGAAAGGTGTGTAGTTGGCCACCTTCTGGAAATCACCAAGCGCCACGCGGGCCTGATGGACGCTGGATTTCCATGTCAGACCGGAGCGGACCGGATCGCGGACTGCCGTTACGGGACCGGCAGAGGCAACGCAAACCTGCTTTCCGTCGGTGATCCAGATGTCCACCGGAAGGTCCCGAACCCCGTCAAACCCATCCTCGGCAGCGGGACGATGCATCTGGAGCTGCACCTCGAGACCGCCTTTGAAGCCCGTTTCAGAAGTTTGGCTTACGCGCTCGAGCGCAGCAACACCATTGGCGATCTGCAAAGCCTCCTCGAAGAGGTGGACCACCTGATCGCCCTGAACTGCGAAGAGGCGCCACGATCCGGCATCCAGGCACAAAGCATTTCGGGGGGCGAACCGCTTGGCGTCCGGTGAAACATCGGATCCCTGCAGCACGCCAAGATCACAGTCGGTGGCTTCCCAACTGTCATTGCGCGATGCAAACAAATGGATGGGAGCTGCAGACGCGTCGTTGTCCGACGCAGCGCCGGCCCAGCGGATATGGAAGGGGTCGTCCAGGGAATGGACCTCACCTTCGGTCTCCCAATCAACGGTGGGGGCAGAATTGGCGAACATGGATCCGGACAAGCCACGTTGGTCGGCAGGTGACGGAAGATCGAGCCACATGAACAGCGCGGCCAGAGCGAGCATGCTGAGCAGCGCTCCGAGCGCGAGGCGGCGTTGGCGGGTGTGGTGGGAGGGTCGGCGCATATCAATGGGGATTTTCCCAAATACACATCGGGAATCCACGGGTTGGAAGAGGTTTCACTCCAGAAGCAGCCCGGGGTCAATGTATGGCTTGCGATATATCGCAGGTATCAGGATGATACGTCCCACACGGGGCACTGTCCATGTCGGGACGTCTCCCTCTCCAACTCCCAACATCACCCCACAAATAGCAGGTATCCCATGAGTATGGTCAGCGAATTCAAGGAGTTTGCGGTCAAGGGCAATGCGGTCGATATGGCCGTCGGTATCGTCGTCGGGGCCGCCTTCGGTTCGGTCGTTTCCTCCTTCGTCGCCGATATCATCATGCCGCCGGTCGGTTTGTTGATCGGCGGAGTGGATTTCACAGCCCTTGCTCTGACGCTGAAGGAAGCGGCAGGTGAAGAGGCGGCCGTGACCTTGAACTACGGCAATTTCATCCAGACCGTGGTCGACTTCCTGATCGTGGCCTGGGCCATCTTCCTGGCTGTGAAGTCGGTCAACAAGCTGCGTGGCTCGGACGCCAAGGATGAAGGCTGAGGTTCGGCCGGATCCGGAAAATAGTCGG
>JAQCDI010000194.1 GCA_027620595.1 Bacteroidota bacterium
CGAGCCCTTGTCCGCCCCGAGGTTCCATTTGCCGCCTTCCTCGGTGGTATCCCAGATCTGCACCTGGGGTACGCCGCGCAGATACACCCCGCTGTCCGCGCCCGGCACGGTCTTGTATTCAAGCAGCAATTCAAAATCTCCGTAATCCTGGTTGGTGGTCAGATACAACCCGTTGCCATCATTGACCAGTTCGCCGTTCTCGACGGTCCAGTGCTCACGGATGTCCTCCCGGGTCGCCTCCTTGTGCGCCTCCAATGAATCCGCATCCATGGCCCACAGGACGCGGGGATCTTCTGTTCCGTGACCGAACCAGCCATCCAGATCCTGACCGTTGAAAAGGGCGGTGAAGCCGTCTGGCGCGGTGTTCACGGGTGGCACCTCGCTGGCGCAGGATGTAAGCACGATGAGGGCAACGAGAAGTGTGGTAGCACGCATGGGATTCCAGGATGATTATGCGGGAATGATACTATTTACGCTCCACGTTCCCGAATTTGGCGCTTCTTCAGAACCTTCATTCCGCTTCATGTCCCGAATCCTTTTTCTGCTCCCCGTTTGCTGTCTTCTGGCTGCGTGCACGGCCGAACCAACGCTTCCCGGAAAGCTTGCCTACGACGACATCCAGGTCCTGGAAGCCGAGCCCCATCTGTCCGCCAACGCGGAAATCGCCGATTTCGACGGGGACGGCTACCAGGACGTGGTCCTGGCCATCGGCCGACACTGGCCGGGTCAGAACCTGATCCTCTTCGGGGACGGGACTGGTGCCTTTCCCCGCGTCGATACCTTGTCGAGCCCCGGGGATCGAACCTACTCCATGTCGGCGGCCGACATGGATGCCGATGGGGACCTCGATCTGGTCGTTTCGAATGACCGGCCTGATATCAACTACGTTCTGCTCAACGACGGAACAGGCCGATTCCCGGTTCGCGTGGACTTCAGTGAAGCGGAATGGCCGACACGCAACAGCACGGTGGCTGACCTCAACGGGGATGGCCTGCCTGACGTGATCGTGGCTAATCGTTCGGGCGATCCGCGAACCCCGGGGCAGGTGCTGGATGCTTGGTCGGGTGGAGCCAATTTCATTTGCCTCAACACCACGACCACCCAGTTTGGACTTGCGTGCGAACCGCTGCCCTCGGGCTCCGCAACAACCGTCAACGTAGGCGATCTCAACGGGGACGGTCATCTGGACCTGATCGTACCATTCCGGGATGGGGGACAGAGTCACGTCTTTCCCGGGGACGGCTCCGGCACGTTCCGCGGCGCTGTCCCGTTCGGTCCGGCAGACGCCAATTTTCGCAGCGCCATGGCCGTGGATGCTGATGGGGATGGGCTCCTTGACCTGGTGGCCATCGACGATACCGAACGCTCCACGTCCCTTTTCCTTCAGGTAGGCAATCTGGTATTTGATGCCGGCCAACGACTTGATGACGGGCTGATGGTGCCCTACGCCCTGGATCTGGAGGATCTGGACGCAGACGGGCGAACCGACATCCTGGTCGGATACCGCGATGCCCCGTCGCGGCTCTTTTTCAATCGCAGCGGAGCGTGGGAGCAGGCCGTCATCGGAGACAGCCTGGGAGCGGCCTACGGGTTCGGGTCGGGGGACGTGAACGCCGACGGCAAGAAGGATATCGCACTGGCCCGTTCGGGCGCATCGGACCTCCTTTTCCTGGCCCGCTGACGGGCTATTCCACGAGCCGTTCGTGCTTTACCCAGTCCACCTCCATCGTCCATGAGGGAGAAGTCATTGGGCCTGGTTTGATCTTGGCGAAGTTCAGGATGGCAAAGAGGGGCTCAGTGATGACATCCCCTTCGCCAACGCCGGTGTAGACCACCTCGCCGTCCAGCGTGAAAAGGAGGTCGCTTCCGCTCCATTCGATGCCGTATTCATGCCATTCCGCCAGATTGGCGGCCTGAACGTGCATGAAGGACTGCCAATCTCCCTGGCATTCGCCGGTGCTCTTGATGGTCCGCGCTGCGTAGTGGTCGGGTCCACCATCGCTGTGGTGCTCAAAAATGTCGATTTCTCCGGAGCCGGGTTCGGGCCAGCAGATGTTCTCGTCCTCGTCCTCGATGGGTGGCTCATTGTTGCGTGCGCCCAACAACCACCAGGCCGGAAACATACCGTCCTGGCCGCTGCCCTCGACACGCAATCTGGCCACCCAGCGGCCCTTCGCAAACTCCTGCCGGTTCTTCGAGATGATGCGTCCAGCTACGAACGCCGTCGGTGGGTGCTGGACACCCGTCTTGGAAAAGCTGTTGCATTCCACGGGTTCGCCCAGATCCACCACACGGATCTTGATCGTCCCATCGGAGACCTCACGCGTGCCGTGGGCTCCATCCGGGACGTAGCACTGGTCCTCATCATTGACCCAGATGGATTGATCCTGCCAGTTTTCGGGATTGAACGAATCGAAATCATCGAAGAAGTCGACCTCCCAGGCCGGGGCCACGGGCTCGGATTGCTGTGCACAGGCGGTGATGAAAAGCAGGGCCAGTATCAGGAAACGCTTCATGGGGGCAGCTTGGTAGGGGAACGGTTCGCCCGAAAATAAACAGGCCGGGCCTCTTAGACCGGTCGAACTTTCCCGGGATGGCGAGATTGGATCCGCACATTCTCCGGTAATCCACCATGACCCTGCTTCTTTTCGTTCTGGGCCTCATCCTGCTGCTGTCCGGTGCCGAATTCCTGGTCCGCGGGGCATCCCGCATGGCCCGGTCCTTCGGCATCCCCTCCCTCGTGATCGGACTGACCGTCGTTGCCTTCGGAACGAGTGCGCCGGAGCTGGCCGTCAGCATCAAATCGGCGGTGGCCGGTCAGAGCGGTTTGGCGCTGGGCAATGTGGTGGGCAGCAACATCTTCAACGTGCTGTTCATCCTGGGGCTGGCTGCGTTGATCCTGCCCCTGGCGGTATCGCGTCAGTTGGTCCGTCTGGACATACCCTTGCTGATTGTCATCTCGGGCATCATCTGGTGGCTGGCATCCGATGGTGTGATCGGCAGGATCGATGGGGCTATGCTGGCCGTCGGTCTGATGATCTATACGACATTCCTGCTGCAGCAAGGGCGCAAACAGGGGCTGGCCGAGAACGGGGAAACCGCGGATTCCACGGGCCCCATGTGGAAGAACCTGGTTTTCATCGCCCTGGGGCTGGGCGCCCTCGTGCAGGGATCCCGATGGCTGGTGGATGCGGCAGTGGTGTTTGCCGAGGCCATGGGTGTCAGCGAGGTCATCATCGGCCTGACCATCGTCGCAGCCGGCACGTCCCTGCCTGAGGTGGTGACTTCCATCGTGGCCAGCGTTCGTGGAGAACGTGATATTGCCGTTGGCAACGTCGTGGGCAGCAACCTGTTCAACCTGATGGGCGTGCTGGGTGTCTCGGCCGTCGTATCCCCCGAAGGCATCATTGCCGGGGAGGCCGTACGAGCATTCGACCTTCCCTTCATGGTGGCCGTGGCATTTGTCTGCTTGCCGATTTTCTTTACGGACGGCTCCATCTCACGATGGGAGGGCGGTTTCCTGTTTGCGACCTACCTGGCCTACGTGTCTTGGTTGATCCTCGGGGCCACGAAGAACCCGGCAATCGAGACGTTCGAGGACGTGGTCGTGCTTTTTGTGGTACCCCTCACCGTGGTGACCCTCGGCGTGGTCAGTTGGCAGGCCTGGAAGCGGCAGAAGGGGATGTAGTAGGAAGGGATGCAGCTGGCGAGCGTTCCGCAGCGTCTGATTACTCCACTTCGGGATGACTGTGGATCGTCGCTACGAACGTGCGGGAACATCCGCATGTCGCCGTGCATATGAGGAGCTCATTTCTGGCAAACCGCCCGCAAGGCGGACAGCAGAGCCTCCTTCGCGGCGATCCCCATTCGATTGGATCGTCTTGCGAGCCGGGTCATTCTCCGGCAGTCATCACCAGGAGGCATCGCCGAAGTATTCAGCCCCTCTCTGTTGTACGGGTTTGATCGCTCACCGTACGCACCCGTAGGTCCCTTACCCCATCGCATCCGGTCCTGATTGGATCGGCCCGAAAGAAGTCACAGCCGTTGGCGTGGCTGCAGGGGACACAGGTTCATCCATGCCATCCGCACATCGCGGAATATGGGGCGGTACGGAAATCCCAATTTCATGACTACCAATTCTTCTTCGAAGCCGAATGGCTTCATGGCCTTCGGACTGCACCTCAGCATCATGCGAGGCATTGCCGACGCAGGCTTCTCCCAACCCCGTCCCATCCAGGCAAAGGCCATTGCGCCGGCCATGAAGGGTCGGGATGTCCTCGGACTGGCACAGACGGGAACCGGTAAAACCGCCGCTTTTTCCCTTCCAGTTCTGGACTACATCATGCAGAAGCGTACTCGCGAAACGAGCACGCTGGTACTGGCACCCACCCGCGAACTGGCCAATCAGATCAGCGACGAAATCAAGCTTCTTGCTCGTCATACACCGATCTCGGTAACCACGATCTACGGCGGTACCGGCATGAGCGGACAGATTGCCGCCGTACGGCGCCGTCCGGACATCATCGTCGGTTGCCCGGGCCGCGTACTTGATCTCATGCAGCAGGGACACCTGCGGCTCGACAATCTCGAAACCCTGGTGTTGGACGAGGCCGACCACATGTTCGACATGGGCTTCCTGCCCGATGTCCGTCGCATCATGCAACGCTTGCCCCGGGATCGGCAGAACCTGCTGTTCTCCGCCACCATGCCGCACGACATCCGCAAACTGGCTGACGAGATCCTCGTCGACCCGGTGGTCATCGAGTTGGCAGACCGGGCGCCGGCCGAAACGATCGAACACGGATTGTTCAGCATTGCCGAGTCGCACAAGAAAGCGTTGCTCGATCACCTGCTGAGTGCCGACGATTGCCGTACGGCCATCGTCTTCACCCGCACGAAGCATCGCGCCAAACGCCTTGCCGAACAGCTGGTGAAACAAGGGTATCGCAGCGTGGCCCTGCAGGGCAACATGTCCCAGTCGCAGCGCGACAAGGCCATGCGTGGCTTCCGCGAGGGCGCCTATGATGTGCTCGTGGCTACCGACATTGCTGCCCGCGGCATCGATGTCGAGAAGGTGTCCCACGTCATCAACTTCGATGTGCCGACCACGCCGCAGGCCTACACGCATCGGATCGGGCGAACCGGTCGATCCGAGGCAGAAGGCATGGCCTACACCTTTGTTACCGGCAAGGACATGGACTGGCTGCGCGCCACGGAACGCATGATCGGCAGCCGCATCGAGCGCCTCCAGGCAGACGGATTCGTCCCCGATTTTTCGGAAACGGATTCCACGCTGTTCGAACGCGGTCCGGCACCCCGTCGTCAGCCTCCTCGCAATGCCCCACGCGGTAAGCAAGCCCATCGCGGCGGCCAGGGCGGTGGAGGACGGAGCAAGCGCAGTTCTTCGGGTTCTTCCTCGTCGAGTTCCAGAAGTCGCTATTCGCGCTGACACCAAGCGCTGA
>JAQCDI010000195.1 GCA_027620595.1 Bacteroidota bacterium
CCTGTGGACGTCGTACCTTAACCCGAAATCTCTACTTTTGAGTGCCCCGAAAAACGGGGAAGCTTACAAGCCCAAGGGCCGAAGGCCGTGGCAATCCTTCGGGAATGGCCTCCCTGCGCGGGTCGTCTATCGTCGGGGACACATTCCTGCATGGCGGCGCTTCGCCGCAAAGCGTACGTTCCCCTCCCGTGGCCTTTTTCCGACCCTCACTTCTCCTCGCACATGCGCGTTCGCTGGTTGTTGACCGCCCTTCCCCTGCTCCTCGTCCTGAGCGCAGAGGCCCAGACGTTCACCAATGAATTCCAGCGGTTGCGCGTGCCGCCCGATCCGACGAAGCCCATAAACAGTGTGGCCGTGGCCGACTACAACAGTGATGGCCGGCTCGATTTCTACCACAGCGGACGACTCTACCGCCAGGCGCCCGACGGCACGTTCGAGAACGTGCTGGAGCAGGCCGGCGTCCTGCTCGAGGGCAATGCCGTGCAGGGCGGACTCTTCGGCGACGCCAACCGCGACGGGCTGCTCGACCTGCTCATCCTTGATGGCGGGTCCGGCAGCCGTTTCTACCTCAACCGGGTGGGCGAGAAATTCGATCTGGGCAACAGCACCAACAACCTCATCTTCCAGGATCCCCCCTTCGGCGGCTTCTGGGTGGACCTCAACGCCGACTCCCATGTGGATCTCGTGACGGGCAACCGGCAGGGCAACCACGCCGTTTTCCTCGGGTCGAATGCCGGCACGTTCAACAACGTCAGTGACGTATGGCGCTCGACGACGCCGTCCGTAGCCTGCGGCCTGGCCATGGCCGACTACGACCATGACAACGATGCCGACTTCTTCGTTGCCCGATGCGGCGCCGGCAACGTGATCATGCAGAACAACGCCGTCACGGATCGCTTCACGACCATCAGCAGGGGACATCCCGCGACGCAGTCCACCCCCAGCCAGGAGGCCCTCTGGTTCGACTACAACAACGACGGTTGGGAGGATCTGCTGGTGGCGAACTCCCCTCAGGAGTTCAACCGATCCCAGGTGGAGCTCTATCGCAACGATGCGGGCTCCTTTGTCAATGTGGCCGAGGAGGCCGGCATCCGGGGCGGCCCGCTGGACCATAATGGCCCTTCAGCCGTGGCCGACTTCGACAATGACGGTTGGCTGGATCTGTACCTGGGGCGAGGGGGATTCGGTCGCTTGCTGCGAAACCGGCAGGACGGCACGTTCGAGGACATCTGGCAGAGCAGCGTGGCGCTCGACTCCATCCCCGACGTGGTGGCCACCGCCGACCTGGACAACGACGGTTGGATGGACCTCATCCTGCCGCATCAGAACGGAACGGCCCTCATGATGAATGACGGGGGGACCAACCACTGGGCCACGTTCCAACTGCGCACCCCCCCGGCCCTCGGTTCGCCCGCCACCAGCCCCGGCTACAACCGCTTTGCCCTTGGCGCACGGATCCATGTCACCGTCAACGGCAGCGAGCAGGTGCGCACCATCACCGCAGGCACGGGCGGCACGACGCAGCACGACGGATTGCGCGCCCATTTTGGCGTCGGCTCGGCCACATCCATCGATGAAGTCCGCATCCACTGGCCGAGCGGCGGCGTCGAGACCTATACCGATGTTGCCGTGGATCGCCATCACACGCTGGTGCAAGGCCTCGGGTTCAACGATGCGCCGGCCGCTTTCGACTTGCAGTCGCCTGTGCACGCCGGCTATGTCGATCCGTCCGAAACTTCAATCCGGTTCGCCTGGAATCCCGCGACCGATACGGACAACGTGCGCTACACGCTCGTGATCACCGGAAAAGCGCTGCGCCTGACCCTGCCCGGACTGCAGGATCCCTTCGTCGACTTGGACACATCCGTCCTGCCCGCCAACCAGGTCTACACCTGGTCCGTCCTGGCCACCGACGGCTTTTCGCTGCGCAGCGGCCAGCGCGAATTCTCCTTCTCCTTCGGGCAACCCGACGTGGCCAATACCACGCTCCTCGAGCCCGTCCTCTATGACTTCGGCTTGCCGAACCTGAGCTCGGGCGTGGCCGAATTTGCCGACATCGACCAGGATGGGGACCTCGACCTGCTCGTGGGCGGCGATGCCGCTGCCGGGACCTCCATCCTGCGCATCTACCGGGCCGAGGATGCCACGGTCATCCTGGGCAACAACGGTGGCGAAGTGATCTTCAAATCCATGAACCGGGCGGGCATCACGCTCGAGACCGTGTCCCAACCCCGCGCGGGCTGGGGTGACGTCAATGGCGACAGCTTCCCCGACCTGGTCGTGAGCGGGATCCAACGCTCCACGGGAGAACCGCTCACTACCCTCTACATGAACCAGGTGGGCCAGTTCATCCCGCTGTCCGTGGACGGACTCACCAACGTCTGGGGTGGCGCCGTGGAGTGGGCCGACATGGACGCGGACGGCCATGAGGACCTGATCGTGGTCGGATCCCGGACCCGGTCGGCTCCCTACGACGTCGTTTCCGGTGTCTGGATGAGTGACGGTACGGGTGCCCTGCGCGCCGTGGACGCCGGCATTCCCCCCTTCATGTTCGGGGACGTGGCCTTTTCCGATATCGATGGCGATGGCGATCTGGACATGGCGCTGACCGGAGACCTTGGCCAAGGACGACCGCATGTCGGCATCTATGAGAACACCGGTGTCGGCAGCGGAGGTCAATTCGTGGAGCGTCCTGCGACCCTGACCCGCATGATGGGAGGATCGGTGGCCTGGGGCGACGCCGACGGTGACGGAGATGCCGACCTCCTGGTCTCGGGCGGGACGCTCGATCCCCAACTGCAGCGTGGGTTGACTGAGCTCTACCTGAATGAGGGCGGCTCGTTTGTCCGGCACCCCTTCCCCTTCGACGGCGTCGTGGCCGGCCGAGCCATCTGGGGTGACTATGAGAACGACGGGGACCTCGACGTCTTCGTCGTCGGGGCGCGCACGCCGCTGGGCGAAACCGTGGGCCGCCTCTTCCGCAACGAGAATGCACAATTCGTGGCCGAACTCGATGTGAAAGGCTTTGTGCATGCCACCGCCGCCTTCGGCGATTACAACGGCGACGGAGACCTCGACCTGATTGCTTTCGGAATCGATGCCGAAGGCAACGTCTCGACCACGTTCTACATCAACCAGCAGATTGCCGAGCCCGTGCCGGTAACACGGTAAGGGGCGCTTCGGGCGGCGTGGCCGCCGTATATTGCGTGTGGCGTCCAGGTGCAACGTCAAGGCGTGTCACCTTTTTCCATCACCGGACCACCACACGTACATGATTGCCAGCATGACCGGCTACGGCCGGGGCGAAGCCACTGTCTCGGGCTATGAATCGGTTGTTGAACTCAAATCCGTCAACAGCCGCTATTGCGAGATCTCCCTGCGCTCGCCAAAGAGCTTGAATGAGCGGGAAGGAGACATCAATCGCATCATCAAGGAAGCCTTCTCGCGTGGGCGCATCAGCGCCTTCATCACGGTCACCGATCCGACGCCCGAAAGCGTTCCGTATCGGGTGAACCCTGCTGCCGTGCGTTCCTACCGCGTCCTCCTCGATGAAATCCGGCGCGAAGCCGGGATCGAGGAGCCTGTCCGTCTCGATCACATCATCAAGTATCCCGACGTGCTCGAAGCGGACCATGTCGAGGAGAATCTCGAGGCCATCTGGCAGGCCACCGAGCAGGCCCTGCGACAGGCGTGCGTGGGCATGCAGGCCATGCGGTTGCAGGAAGGCGCGGCGCTGCGCAGCGAGCTCGAGGAGCGCCTGTCGGGCATCGAGACCAAGCTGCGGGAAGTAGAGCGCCTCTCCCCGATCCGCGTCACCTCCTCGGCCGAGCGCATGCGCGAGCGGCTGACCGAGCTGATTGAAGAGGGACGCATCGACCGCGAGCGCATCGAATTCGAAATGGCCATGCTGGCCGACAAGCTCGACGTCCGCGAGGAATGCGTCCGGCTCGACTCGCATCTCGTGCAAGTCCGCGAAGCCATGGCTTCGGGCGAACCGGTGGGCCGCAAGCTCAACTTCCTTTCCCAGGAGATGAACCGCGAAATCAACACCATCGGCTCGAAATCCAACGATGCCGAGATGGCGCACCTTGTCGTGGGCATGAAGGAGGAGCTCGAAAAGATCAAGGAGCAGGTCGAGAACGTTGAGTGAGCAAGGCGACCATAGTCCGTGCATCCTCATCGTTGCCGCGCCGAGCGGCTCGGGCAAGAGCACCCTCGCTGCGCGCCTGATGGCTGCCCTGCCGCAGATCCGGTTTTCGGTTTCGGCCACGACGCGCCCGCCGCGTGCCGGTGAGGAAGACGGCGTGGCCTACCATTTCCTCTCGGCCGATGCATTCCGTGCGGCTGTGGCCCGTGGCGAATTACTCGAATACGAAGAGGTCTATCCCGACCGCTTCTATGGCACGCTTCGAAGTGAGGTGGAGCGCTCCTCGGTGGCGCACCCCGTATTGCTGGATGTGGACGTGGTCGGCGCGCTGAACGTCAAGCAGGAATTCGGCCCCCGGTGCCTGGCCGTCTTCGTACAGGCACCATCCATGGAGGAGCTCGAGCGCCGGCTCCGCGCCCGTGGCACCGAAGACGAAGCCACCCTGCAGACGCGGCTCGATAAAGCCGCCTGGGAAATGACCTTTGCGCCGTCCTTTGACCGGCTGGTGGTCAACGATGACCTGGACCGGGCCGCTGACGAACTGATTTCCCACGTACGCGCCTTCCTGGCGGCATGCCCATGAACGCCACCCACTCCCTGGCCGGTCGGCGCCTGCTGCTCGGCGTGACGGGCGGCATTGCCGCCTACAAGACCGCCGAACTCGTACGGCTCTTCAAGAAAGCCGGCGCCGAGGTGCGCGTGGTCATGACCCCCGACGCCACGCGGTTCGTAACCCCGCTGACGCTGGGCACGCTGTCCGAGAACGAAGTCCACGTGGAGATCTTTCCGGAGAATGCAGCCGGATCATGGACCAAGCACGTGGCGCTCGGACTCTGGGCCGATCTCTTCCTCGTGGCGCCTCTCACGGCGCAGACGCTGGCCAAACTCGTTGCCGGCGCCTGCGACTCCATGCTGACGGCCGTGGCCCTGACGGCGCGCTGCCCGATGATGGTCTGCCCGGCCATGGACCACGACATGTACGTCCATCCGGCCGTACAGGCCAACCTGGACACGCTGGCAGCGCGCGGTGTGACGGTCATGGAGGCCGAGCACGGCCAACTGGCCAGCGGACTCGTAGGCCAGGGACGCCTGCCCGCGCCCGAACGGATCTTCGAGCAAGCCTCCGGCCTGCTGGCCCGGCGCACGGGAGAGGGCCCGCTGGCGGGCAAAAAGGTGCTCGTCACGGCCGGCCCGACACGCGAGCGCATCGACCCGGTGCGCTTCATCTCCAACCATTCTACCGGCACGATGGGATTTGAACTGGCCCGCGCCGCGGCCCGCCGCGGCGCGGAC
>JAQCDI010000196.1 GCA_027620595.1 Bacteroidota bacterium
GGTGATGGACATCCTGGTCGAACTGTCGGTCTACGAGATCCTGATCCTGGGCCTGCCGTGGGCCTTCTGGATCGACCGGGTTTTCCCCGAACGCCGCCTTGCCGCTCAGGGCGCCTGAAACAGCCCGCATTGGCGGGAATGACGCAGGTAGATCTCAAAGGCAGCCCGGGCTTCGGCCGTAATGCGGAATCGGGGGTGTCCCAGGACATTGCCGCGCACCCAGCGATGCCATCCGTAGGCCAGGAGGTCCCCGGGTGTGTTGCGCATCCGGCGCAGGAAGTGCTCCTGCTCCCAGAGGTTGCCGCCGTGCGAGTAGCGCAGGTGCAGGTGCCCGGCCTCACGCATGGGCATGATGTGGTAGCCCCGCTCCATCCAGGCATGTTTGTAGGTCGTGTCCGACGTACGGCGCAGCTCGGGAAAACGGATGGAGTCGTCGCGCCGATGCAGGATCGTGGGCGGTACGCCACCCTTGAGCAGCCCATAGAAGGGATGGTCAAACCAGAGCGGGTCATCCACGTGCATGAGCGTGGCGTAGAGCGTGACGGCGTCGGCATCGTGGCGCTGCAAGGCAGCCATCTGGCGCTCGATCCGCTCCGGAGCCGACCAGTCGTCGTCGTCCCACTGCGGAACGACGAAGTCCCCGCGGACCATGTCCAGGGAACGGTTCCGCAGTTCCCCGATCGTCGTTTCCGGATTGTTATCGACGTGTCGATACACGATGCGTTCCGCGGGCAGGTCGGCAAGCAGGTCCTGCATGGGCGTGCGCCCGTTGTCGAGTACCACGAGTTCGCAGTGTTCCCAGGTCTGCTCGGACCAGGACAGGATGGCCCGGCGGCACAGATCATGCCGGTCGGCCGTGACCATGACGCAGCTAACAAGGGGGGATGTGGACATCAGCGCGGGACAGTGAGAACGAAACGTGTCGTCAAATGTAGGCACATAAATGCTCAACGGGGGCCTTTTCTGAACGAATTCCGCGTTGGGAGGCCTGGCACAAGGATTGCTTGATCAGGCGCGAACCCCTTCCTTGCCCCTCGTGTTGCTTTGCGCCGGTTGGCTCCGGCTATGTCTGCATGCTGTGTTCCCCATCTGTTCGCCTCCTGTCACTGGGTCTGGTCTTACTGGCCGGATTGGCCGTGCCGTGTACCATCGCATTCGCTCAATCCGAATCGCGCGGGTCGTCGGATGAACAGCGCGATCGATCCATGCCCCGCATCTTGATCGATGACTTCGAGACGTACCGGCCTGGCGAGCTGCCGGTCAAGTGGCATGCGCAGCTCAATGGGGAATTGGTGCCGCTGACCCGGGATTTCGTCAATGAGCGCGAATGGTTCGAGGTGCGTGCCGAGCGCGGCAACCACTTTGTCCGGGCACACTCCCGCGGCGAGGCGGCCCACGTGAACATGGCCAACGGGAAAGACTTTTCCTGGGATACCCGCACGCACCCGGTACTGGCCTGGGACTGGCGGGCCATCACATTGCCCGAGGGCGCGCGGGAGGACTCAGAACGCCTCAACGACTCGGGCGCCGGGATCTACGTCATGTTTGCAGTCGAAGGGGTTCTGATCAAACGGCCCCGCGTCATCAAGTATGTCTACAGCACGTCCTTGCCCGTGGGTACGGTCGTGTCCTACGGCAAACTGAAAGTGGTGGTCGTGGCCAGTGGTGCCGACGGTATCGGGCAGTGGCAGCACGTGGAACGCAACGTGTTCGAGGACCACAAGCGGCTCTTTGGAGAACCCCCTCCGGTGCGTCCTCTGGTTATCCGCCTCTGGTCCGATGCGGACAACACGGACTCGGAAGCCACAGCCGATTTCGACAACGTGGTCCTGCTGCCGGGCTCCTAACGCCGTTCGAGCAGCGGGGCCAGGAAGCGTCCCGTGTGGCTGGCCTCCACGGCGGCCACCTCCTCGGGCGTCCCTTCGGCCACCACGAATCCTCCCCGCACACCGCCGTCGGGACCCAGGTCGATGACCCAGTCGGCCGACTTGATCACGTCCAGGTTGTGTTCCACCACAAGCACGGAATGACCGGCCTCGACCAGGGCGTTGAAGGCATCGAGCAGCTTGCGGATATCGTCGAAGTGCAGGCCGGTCGTGGGTTCGTCGAAGATGTAGAGGATGCGATCCCGCGTGGTCTTGCCCAGGTGGGCAGCCAGCTTGATGCGCTGCGCTTCCCCTCCCGAGAGGGTGTTTGACGGCTGTCCGAGGCTCAGGTATCCCAGGCCGATGTCCTGAAGGACGGTCAATTTGCGCACGAGGGCCGCTTCGCCCGCAAAGAACTCCACCGCATCGTCCACCGTCAGGTCGAGCACTTCGTCGATGCTCTTGCCCTGGTAGCGGATCTCGAGGACGTCCTGCTTGTAGCGTTTGCCCTTGCAGGCTTCGCATTCGAGGTAGAGATCCGCCAGGAACTGCATTTCGATCTGGACGACCCCTTCCCCCTGGCACGTTTCGCACCGTCCGCCAGGTACGTTGAACGAAAAATAGCCTGGTTTCAGGCCGCGGATCCGGGCCTGATAGGTCTCGGCAAACAAGTTCCGGATGATGTCGAAAGCCTTGAGGTACGTGGCCGGGTTGGACCGCGGAGAGCGGCCGATGGGGGACTGGTCCACGAGTTCGACCGCATCCACGAGTTGGTGGCCCCTGATGGCCGTGTGTCGGCCCACTTTCACGTCCCCCGAGTGGGTCCCCTTGAGTTTGGCCAGGCCCTGGTAGAGGGTGTCCTGGACCAGCGTGGACTTGCCCGATCCCGAGACGCCGCTGATGCAGGCAAAGACGCCCAACGGGAAGGAAACCGTGAGGTTCTTGAGGTTGTGCTGGCGCGCTCCCTCGATGCGGATGGCCAGCATGTCATCGAGCGGCCGCCGCTTCGCAGGAACGGGAATCTGCTTGCGTCCCGAGAGATAGGCACCGGTCAGCGAGCGCGGATCTTCCAGCAGATGGGACAGCGGGCCCTGACTGACCACCTGCCCACCGTGGCGCCCGGCGCCGGGTCCCATGTCCACGATGTGGTCGGCCGCGCGCATCATGGCCTCCTCGTGCTCCACGACCAGCACCGTGTTGCCGATATCGCGCAGGTGCTCGAGGATGCCGATGAGTCGGGAGGTATCCTTCGGATGCAGTCCGATCGACGGTTCGTCGAGGACATACATGCTGCCCACGAGCGAAGACCCGAGCGACGTGGCCAGATGGATGCGCTGGCTCTCGCCGCCGGACAGGGTCTGGCTGAGCCGATCCAACGTGAGGTATTCAAGCCCCACTTCCACCAGGTAATCCAGCCGCTTGCGGATCTCCTCGACGAGGCGGCCAGCCACGGCCTGATCGTGATCGCTCAGTTCGAGCTCTTCGAAGAATGCCCGTGCTTCGGCCGTCGTCATCTGACCGATCTCCCCGATCGCACGGCCGGCCACCTGCACGTATCCCGCCTCCTTGCGCAGCCGCGATCCTTGGCACTCCGGACAGAGCGAGTAGCCTCGGAAACGGGCGTGGAAGATGCGGTAATGCATCTTGTAGTTCTTCTTCTCGAGGTAGCGGAAGAGTCCGTGGATGCCACCGTAGTCGGCTTTGCCTTCCCAGATGATGGCCAGCGATCGCTCGTCAAGGTCTGCAAAGGGAATGTCGATGTTGATGCGTTCATCGGCGGCCACGCGGATCAGGTCCCGGAACCAGGGGCTCCAGGATTCGCCGCGGAAGGGTGCAATGGCGCCCTGCCGGATGGAAAGCGACGGATCGGGGATCACCAGGTCGGGATCGATCCCGGCGGTGCGTCCGAAGCCCTGGCAGGTAGGGCAGGCGCCGAGGGGAGAGTTGAACGAGAAGAGGTGCGGCGTGGGCTCTTCGAAGCGCATGCCATCTTCTTCGAAGAATCGGGAGAACCGTTCTTCCTCGGCCTGTCCGGCCAGGACGGAGACCACGTAGCCACCCCCTTCGTCGAACGCCTGTTCGACCGAGTCCGCGACGCGGGATTCCAGGGCTTCGTCCCCGGGACGCGCCGAAAGCCGATCCACCAGCACGAGCAGGCGCTCCTCGGCCACCTTGATGTCAGCCGCATCGGTCTCGTTGAGGTCGATCAGGGTTTCGCTCTTGCCCTTTTCTCGCTGCTTCTCCGTCGGAAGGGCCAGCAGGCGGAAGAAGCCGCGTTGCTTGAGCACTTTGAGCTCCTGCTCGAACGGGGCCTTGCGGTGCGAGGGGAACGGGAAGCAGAGGTAGAACCGCGTGCCCTCGGCCAGCGCGTTCATCAGGTGGCGCGCCACCGAGCGCGGCGAGTCCCGTGTGACGCGTTTGCCGGAGATGGGGGAGAAGGTTGCCCCGATCCGGGCAAAAAGCAGCCGCAGATGGTCATAGATTTCGGTCTGCGTGGCCACGGTCGAACGCGGGTTCTTCGAGACCGTCTTCTGCTCGATGGCGATGGCCGGGGCCAGGCCCGAGATGAGGTCCACGTCCGGCTTGTCCATGCGTTCCAGGAACTGGCGCGCGTAGGCGCTCAGGCTTTCCACATAGCGTCGCTGCCCTTCGGCATAGATCGTATCGAAGGCCAGCGAGGACTTGCCCGACCCGGAAGGACCGGTGAACACGATGAGGCGGCCGCGCGGCAAGTCCAGATCCACGCCCTTCAGGTTGTGCTGCCGGGCCCCCCGGAGCACGATGGCCCGCTTGCGTTCGGCTTCGACGCGGGGTACAACGCTGGGTTTGGAGGTGGAAGCCACAGTCAGGAGGATTGATTGCAGACGTTGGGGGCAACCCGTGGGAAGGGCGCAAACCGTGCCAACGCACCAGTCTGCATGAGGATGCCGCTGCGGTGGTGAAATATCCCTGATGCCTGCGCCGGAGGCCGCTGGAACAGCGACCTCCGGCGCCGTGTAGGAGGATCCTCATCGGCTGACGCGTCGCACCCGTCGCACCCGCTTATTGCGCCCCAATGACGTTCCTGAATCCGCTCTTTCTCCTGGGCCTGGCGGCGGCTGCCATTCCGCTGATCATCCACCTGTTCAACTTCCGCCGGCCGAAGCGCGTCAATTTCTCTTCGCTGGCCTTCCTGCACGAACTGCGCAAGAGCACGATGCAGCGGGTGCGGGTCAAGCAATGGCTGCTGCTTGCCCTTCGCACATTGGCCATTGCCAGTCTGGTCCTGGCCTTTGCCCGGCCCACCATGACTGGTCCGCTGGCAGCGCGGCTCGGTGGCGCGGGACGCACCACAGCGGCCGTGGTGCTGGACCGCTCCGCCTCGATGACCCTGCGCGACGGGGGCGGGGCCTACATCGATCAGGCCCGCTCGCTCGTCGAAGGCCTCGTGGGGCAGATGGAGTCGGGGGATGAGGTGTTGCTTGCACCCGTACCGGCTTCCGATGATCGAGCCACCTTCCATCAGCATGCAGCTGCCATATG